>JAHHJO010000348.1:0-2451 GCA_018680275.1 Bacteroidia bacterium | reverse complement strand
ACCTTATAGCTATCATATTAATGTAGATGGATTTGGGCCAGCATTGAATTGGTTCGGGTTTTACCTTCCTTATGGGGGAGGGCATCATGAGAATATACGGATTATGGCTTCAACGAGAGGCGCAGCTATGAAAAAGTCCATGGATGTTTCTGCCATGGAAATGGATGACCAGGAATCAATAGATCCACCACAAACCGTTCAACCTGTTCCGCCATTAACTGAAAGCGATGGATTAAAGATCAGGGAAAACCTGAATGAAACGGTGTTCTTCTACCCGCATATCCAGGCAGAAAATGGAGAGGCGACGATTCAGTTCACTATGAATGAAGCCTTGACCAAATGGAAATTCAACTTGTTTGCACATACCAAAGACCTGGAATATGCTTTTGACCAGAAAGAAATCATAACCCAGAAAGAATTGATGATCGAACCACATATTCCTCGTTTTGTAAGACAAGGAGATTTGGTTGAAATCACAGCAAGGATTTCCAATTTGACTGATAAGGATATCCGCGTCGAAACAGGTATTGATATTCTTGATGCTTTAAATGGGGAAAAGCTGGATGATAAACTGCTTAGCACGAGTGCATCCAAAAATCAAACGCATTCCCTGAAAGCCGGCGAGAGTCAGCTTGTTGAATGGAGCCTCAATATTTCTGCTGACTTGTTCAATCCTTTAAAAATGACTTGCTGGGTCAGGTCCGAAAAGCATACGGATGGTGAGTTGAATATCATCCCGGTTCTTTCAAACAGGATGATGGTGACAGAGGCATTTCCTTTTCATGTCAATGCGGGAATGACTTCTACATTTGATTTCGAGGCGATGCAAAAGATGCACAGTTCTTCTTCACTGCTCAATCACCGGTATACAGTTGAACTGACACAAAACCCCAATTGGATAGTGCTGAAATCATTACCATATCTCTTTGACAGGGAATTGGAATCGACAAGTTCAATTATAGACGCATATTTCGGTTCTGCACTGGCTGCCGATTTGGTTGGTCAAAATGAAGACATCCGTGAAGTACTCGGACAATGGGCCAAAACAGAAATGAAAAGTGCGCTCAGTCTGAATGAAAACTTGAAATTATCTGATCTAAATGAAACGCCCTGGGTTAGAAATGCAATTTCCGAGGAAAAGAATATGCAGGAATTGTCTTTATATCTGGATGAAAATCACGTGAGCAATCAACTTGAAAATCTTGCCAGGAAATTGAAGCAAAGACAACAAATCAACGGAGGATTTTCCTGGTATCCCGGAGGCAGGGATAACTGGTACATCACACAATATGTACTGGAAAGCCTGGGTAAATTAAAGGTGCTTGGACTCATGGAAAATAATGATCTCATGAGTTTACTATCCTCATCAGTTCAATATATCGATGAACGGATATTGAATTATTACAAAAAGATAGACAAGGATCAATACGATTACGCAGATTCAAACATCCTTCATTACTATTACGTCAGGAGCCTGTTTAGGGAGATACCCATTGCAAATCATGTATATCCGGCATTTAATTATTTCAAAGGCAAGTTAGCAGATAAATGGACGTCTTATAACAGTTACCAGCAAGCATTACTCAGTATTGCCTTCCAAAGATGGAATGAGCTTGCCAATTCTGACAAGATCTTCCGGTCACTTTCAGAACGAATGGTGCAGGATGAAGAACTGGGAAATTACTGGAATGATCAGGCCGGGTATTATTGGTTTAATTCTGATATCTCCAAACAAGCTGCCATGATCGAATTGTTCAGATTGAAAAATAGTGATCAATCACTTATCGACGGCTTGAAATTATGGTTGCTGCGCAACAAACAAGTCAATAGCTGGAAAACGTCCAAGGCTACCGCCTCTGCGGTTTATGCATTCATGCTGGATTCGGATCAGTGGTTAACTCTGGACGGTGAAATAAATATTTTACTTCCTTCCAATTCCAAAAGGATCGATTTTGAAAATGTAGAGTTTGCGACCGGTTATGGGCGTAAAGACTATTTGACGGGTATTGATTCTGAATTAGGATTATTAAAAGTATCGAACAATAGCAAGCAACTATGCTGGGGTGCAGCGTACTGGCAGTACTTTGAAGACCTTGATAATATTCAAAAGCTTGAGGATAATCCTTTATCCATAAGCAAACAGGTATTCAGGCTTGGAGTAGATGATAATGGATTGACCCTGGAAAAAATAGAAGAAAATAATGTGCTTACTCCAGGTGACAGGGTGCGCGTGAGAATCGAATTAACGGTTGACCGACCAATGGAGTTTATAGAGATGAAAGATATGCGGGGTAGTGGACTGGAACCTTTAGATGTACTGAGCCAGTATAAATACCAGGATGGACTCGGTTATTATCAATCAACAAAAGATGTAGCCACATACTTTTATTTTGAAAGAGTGGCCAAAGGAAAGTATGTCTTTGAATATGACCTGTTTGCAAGTCATAGCGG
>JAHHJO010000531.1:0-21276 GCA_018680275.1 Bacteroidia bacterium | reverse complement strand
TGCAGCGACATCCCAGGAATTCTCAAATGCCAAACCTGATGTGCCCAGGATATAATGTGATTTGCTGCTTCCCTCCAGCCCGTGACAAAGTATAGCAAGTCTTTTATTATTTCCTTCCAGAATATCTATATCCAGGAAATCGTCATCAGGTGTTTCAAGTCTTACTCTCCTGAATGGAAGAACTTTCTGCTTACGAAAAAGAGTTGGATAGATGGAATTTACATGTCCATTCCTGAAAAATATGTTTGGATTGTATTCCAGCTTTGTGTTATTGAAAATCAAGGATTTCAATATCAAAGACAAGTACACTGTTTGCCGGTATCTTACTTGACGGAGAATTCGGACCATATCCCAGTTTGGATGGAATCAATAATGTTCCTTTCCCATTTTTTCCGAAAAGAGGAATACCTTCCTGCCATCCCAGTACGACATTACCCAGGGGAAAAGTAGCACCAGATATCCCGGATGAGTCAAACACAATGCCATTGGTCAGGTAACCGGTATAAATAGCAGTAACACTTTGACACAGATCGGGTTTAATTGAACCACCCGGATCATCTATCGAATAATAAAGGCCGGATTCAGACATTTCTGTACTGAGACCATTAGCCATGATATAATCCTGAATCTCTGCATCATTTTGCATTGCAACGGTATTGTTGACACTTTCTGGGATGATTAATTCTACATCACAATCACCTCCGCAAGAAAACAACATAAAGAATATAAGAACCAGGCTAAACAATCTAAGTATCATCATTATCCAATTTTTTCACAAAATTAAAATCTCACATGAATAAATAAAGCTTAATCAGTTTAATAATGGCTTTTCCCGACAAAAGACCATAATTTCACCTTTTAACTTAAAAAAAAGATAATCGATGACATTAAAAGGAAAAACGGCCCTGATCACAGGAGGAACAAAAGGTATAGGACTGGGAATTGCGCATGCCATGATGCAAAACGGCATGAATGTAGTGATTACAGGAAGAACGCAGGAAAGCGTGAACAACGTCGTTAAAGAACTGGATGCTGTATATCCTGGTCAAATTGCGGGACACAGTGGAAATGTAGTTCGAATGGAAGACATGTCTTCTTGTATGAATACCTTACACAAGAATTTCGGGGATCTTGATGTACTCGTTGCAAATGCAGGAGTTGGTCATTTTGCGACTATTGAGGATATGGAGCCCGAACAATGGAATGAAGTCATAGATGTAAATCTGACAGGGGTATTTAACTCCGTAAAAGTTGCTGTTCCCGATCTGAAAAAAACGAAGGGATATATAATGACAATTGCCAGCCTGGCCGGAACCAATTTCTTTGCAAGGGGTGCCGCCTACAATGCCAGTAAGTTTGGACTTGTCGGATTTACCCAGGCTGTCATGCTGGATTTAAGGAATTATGATATTAAGTGTACCACCATCATGCCTGGCTCAGTTTCCACATATTTCAATAATAATGTGCCTTCAGATGCAGACAGCTGGAAAATTCAACCGGAAGATATCGGTCAGATGGTGATTGATTTATTGAAGATACCTGGAAGAACACTGCCCAGTAAAGTCGAGGTAAGACCGACCCGGCCTCCAAAAAAAGGCTAGAACTTCAAACTGAAATTCAGGTTGACTGTCCGATCAAGTAATTCAGCTTCGGATCCAAGTACCGTAGAATTAGCATTCTGACCTTCTAGACGATAGGCATATTGCAGGTATTTCACATTCTGCCTGTTAAGCACATTAAAGACAGATATTCCGACTGAGCTTTCTTTTGATGCAATAAGAAAGTTGTAATCCAGCCCGAGATCAATACGAAAATATGCAGGCAGTGATTTTATATGTTTCTTGGGATCGATCTGAAAACGATTTTGCTGATTTTCAAGAAGGGACTCGAGCGATAAATATTTTTTTCCTGAAGCATAAATAAAATTGTTGGATAAGGTGAAAGAACCCAGGGTAAAACTGTTTATCAGTTTTAGTTGATGTCTCCGGTCATCTTCACTCTCAAAGGAATCCCCTTTAAATATTTGCTTGAACTGATCTGTACTGCGAGAGAGCGTGTAAGCCAACCAGCCGGTGTACATCTTACTTGTATAATTCAGCATAAAGTCGATACCGATAACTTTACGGTCACCCTTAAACAATTTGAAATCCTGAATGCCTTGATTTGATGCCTGGACCCCCGGCTGGGTATTTGTTAATTGTATGACACCATTTATATTTTTATAATAGGCCTCAATATCCAGTCCCCAGGCTGATGGTTGATAGGAATATCCAATCATGAAATTATCTGTCCTGAGCACAGGAATATCTTCGTTGCTGACGGTATATAATTCAATATTGTATGATTGTCTCGTTTCGTACTCGACTTCCCTTAAAAACTGGTGGCTTCTTGATACTGAAAATTTAAAATTTGCAAATTCACTTGCTAGTATAGATCCCGACAATTGAGGCGAGAACCGGACTGTATTGCTTTTATTTTCTTTATAAAAGTGACTGCGATTTCCAAGCTGGAAAGAAATTGGCCCTTCTTTCCATATGTAAGCCATATACAAATCATACAATCCGGCATCATAATCCTGTTCAGTAATAATCTCATTATCTGATTCCAGGAGATTGACAGCCTCGTATCTGTTTAAAGCTGTCCCGATAATATAATTGTGTGTTGAAAAATTTGATGAAGTATACAGATTCACTCCGTAATCTGTTATAGAACTTCTATTCATATTTTCGATTGTCCTTCTATCAACTTGTCCTTGTTTATTTTGTATCAATTCAGATTGCAGATTGGATTCCTGGGTGAAATCTGTATAATGCAAACTTCCATTAAGAAGCCAGTTCTTGTTTATCCTTGATTCAAGAAGCAAAGCACTGGAAAAATTATCCCATGCCTCCCTGTTCTCAAAAATGGTTCTCGAATTTTGCTGTTGTTGATTCTGAAAATTAAGGTCATAGCTATTTATATACCTGTCATGGCTTTTGAAAATACTATAACTCAAAGAGGTCTTATTCGAAAGTTTAAAGTTTAGCCGACCATTCAGGTCATAAAACCGGAAATCTGGTTCATTACTGATAAAGACATCATTCTGAGGATTATTGAAGTTTTCAGGATCATTTGATCTTCTTTTTAGATTGATCAATCCTCCATCATCAACGTTCCTGTAAGTCGTCCGAAGACCGAGGTTTAATGATAATTTTCGTGTGAGCGGAGATGAAATAGCGGCCGTCGTATTTAACAGATCAACTCTGAGTATTGCATTTGTATTTAAAGGATCGGATTCAGAATCCATCAGTGCCAGTCCGCCTCCAAACGCCTGGTGCTGAACAGGTTGAGCATTTTTGTAGAGACTTACCTGATCGACAAAGTCATCATTCACAGAACTGAATATTCCATAGTAATGATCAACATTGTATAGCGGCATGCCATCAAGAATAATCCTCGATTGATCTGCATTACTACCCCTTATCTTCAGACTGCTCTCATCATCGTTATACGCATTTATTCCGGGTAATAGCTGTAGCTTGCGCATTAAATCATTGGAGACAATATTTTGTCCTGTTGGCATTTTATCTGATAAAACAAGAGCCATACCATCCCTGGTAAACATAGTAGGTGGTACAATGTATTCCACCAAAACATCTGTTATGATATTTTCATTTCTGTCCAGGAACACTTCAAAATACTGATCTGGCTTCTGGGTATATAATTTCCTTTCTCCATATGCCAGGTATGATATAATGATGGTATCCGATGAGGTACCCTTATGTCCTAAAGCAAATCTTCCTTCACTATCTGTAAATGTTCCATTAGAGAAATCACTGAAATAGACAGATGCAAAAGCTAAGGCTTGTCCATTTTCCTTATCCCTTACAACCCCGCTATATTCCTGGAAGCCCATATTCGAGGGTTCCTGATACGATTTCCTGATCAGGTACTTTTCACTTGATACCTGTTTGACATCAAGTTTAAAATCCGAAAACATTTGGTCCAATAATTCTTCAACATCGGAAAAACTGTAATTCGCAGGAGCCAGGCTGAGGTTTTTCAATAAAGGTGTAGGATATGCCAGCAGTACTTCAAATTGCTCACTGACATTGTCAAGAACTTCTTTCAAAGTCTGATTTTCAAGAATTTCAAAGTTGTTTTTTCCCTGAATAATATCACTCTGGGTAATACCGGGTATTACAATGATATTAAGTAAAAATAAGCTTAAAAATATATGTTTCAAGTTACTTGGCTTCTACTCTGCAGATTGAACAATGTACTCTTTGTTACCAGTCATTTTATAATCAAGATGCATGGGCCACAGGACCGATTCAAAAGCACTTGAAATATCACCTTCCTGGAAGTATCCGGTATACATCAAATCATTGTCCAGTTTTTCATAATTGATTTTCAGGTCAAACTGTCTTTCCATCTCTTCCAAAACATCAGAGATATGGACGTTGTCGAAATGATGGATACCTCTGATCCATTCACTGTCATCCACCGGCTTATTGATTTTCCTGATCTGATCATCTTTAAGTATGCAGGACTGACCTTCTGTTAATATGACGAAAGAATTCTCCTTTTTATTGGATACCTTCACTTTTCCTGTTTTACAACTCACCTCAAATCTGTTTTCCCTTGAAAATACATTGAAAGAAGTCCCTAGAACTTCGACTTTACCCAAATTGGTTTCTACAACAAAAGGATTCCCTTTTTCAACTTCGAAAAAAGCTTCTCCGTCAAGTTTCAAAACCCTGCTGGATTTAAATTCTGCTTTTTTAAAGTCCAGATCTGAATCACTGTTCATCACCAGGCTGGACCCATCGGGCAGTTCAACGTTTAAATTTTCAGCATAAGGGGTAGTGAAGGTCGTAGTACCGGTCCAGGTATTGAACATAAATAGTACCAACAAACATGCAGCTGCGGCAGAAACTGTCAGGTATATTATCCTTCGCCGTGACATTGTGATCACCTTCTCTGATTCATTAATCGAATTATTTATCCGGTCAAACAGATCATCAGCCGATTTTTCCGGATATTTTTCGGAATGATCTGCCAGGCTCTCGAGAAGGTCTCTGGCCTCGTGGATTTTAGATATATCAATTCCTTTGTCAAGGAAATCCTGCAATTCATTAGGAGGACAACCGGATCTGACCCATCGGACAAAGGAATCATCCATTGAAAGATCTATGACATTATATGGAATTTCCGGATTCATTAATTAAAGAATAATTCATTTAAATATTCCTTACGATTCTTGTCAGTCAGGTTAAAATCGCAAACATTAGGATTACTATGCATAATACTGACGCAAGTACCATCAGAATTACTGGTGTCAAGATGCCCCCTGTCGAGGAAACAATGTCCCAGTTCGTGAAAAATGATAAATTCTTTTTCAGCCTCTGAAGCATTATCCCAATAAGCCACATCTACAATAACCTTACGTGGTCTTTCTTCATTCCTGAAGCACTGACCCTGGACATTTGAATCAGGAATATCCTGCAATAATCCTTCTATTCTAGCCGCTTCGTAGTCAACAATAATTCCACGCAATAATCCTTCATCGGCAAACATCTGGAAATATGGCTCCAGCTCAGGATCTGTCTCCAGTGAATCGGAACTATTACAGGCATTGAGTAACCAGGTGGCCACAAGCAAGGCTATAATTATCTTTATTCTACTCATTGTAACTATATAAGTCTCAAATTTGAAAATTGTACTCATTTTCAAAGGTTTTTATTTTTAATTGTAAAATTCAATTTTTTCAAACCGGTACTAATTAAATTTCTAACGGATTGATAATTGATCTTCATAATCTCACATATATCCTCGTACGACATTTCATTCATATACCTTAAATAAATAGCTTCCCTTTGTCTTGAACTGAGAACCTGGAGAGATTCAGACACAATGAAGGCATTTTCTTCATTTTGCTCTTTCAAGGTAATTCTTTCTTCTATAGAACTCTCCTGTTGAAAGGAATGTTCATCCGGCTCCTTTAACTCAACTTTCTTTCTTTTATTTTTTGAGGCCAATACCCTGTGTCGCATGGCCACAAGTAAATATCGCCGGATCGAATCAGTATCCGAAAGACTTTCTCTTTGCTTCCATATATATATAAACAGATCATGTACGCAATCTTCAACCAGTTCCAGGTCTGAAGAATATTTGCGTCCATATGAAATCAATACCTGGATTTCACTACGGTATACTTGTTCAAATGCCTTACGGTCGCCTCCTTTCAGGCGTTTCCAGACTTCGATATCATTTAACTGTTTTGGCAACTGAATTTTTATTAAGATAATTTTAACAAAAAAAATGAGTACACTTTGAAAAGTTCCTACTTATGCTAGTGTAATCTATTGAAAAATTTAAATATAAAATTATGTTCAAGAATCTGTTAAAATTAAATGCCTTAGTTGCCCTGTTTATTGTTGGATTTATGACATCATGTTCTGATGATGATTCTGATGTCCAGGTTGAAAACTATGTGATTGAAACAACTTATGAACTTCAGAAAGCCCATATGATTGGCCGCCCCGGTTGTTTTGAACTTGTATTCCCGATAACCATCGAATTTCCGGATGCTACCACTGCTGAAGTTGATTCCTATGAAAACATGAAAGAAACCATTCGCGCCTGGAAAGAAGCAAATGTAGATAACGAAGACCGGCCACAGCTTGTTTATCCAATTGATGTGATCAATGAAGATGGGGAAGTCATTACCGTGACTGACAAAACTGAATTGATCGAGCTGAAAAAAGAGTGTAGAAAAGAGTTCATAAATGGCCCTCGTGATCATCATCACCGTGGAAAATTCAAAGCATGCTTTGATTTGGTCTATCCCCTTTCAATTGCATTACCTGACGGAACTGAAGTTGTTGTCAATGATGTGGATGAACTTAAAACAACTTTGAGGGATTATAAAGAAAATAATCCCGGATCTACTGAAAGACCTCAGCTAGTCTATCCAATTGAGATCCAGTTTGAAGACGGAACAACACAGACCATTAATTCTAAAGAAGAGCTCAGAGAAGCTAAAAAAGAATGTAGAGAATAAATAACTTTTAATTGGTTATAAGTTGGTTTTTGAGACTTGCAAAACCCCTTGTCACCCAGGCAGGGGGTTTTCTCTTTTTCAAATAATGCGTTCTTTATATTGAAGCAGGATTATAAATAAGCGTTAAATACATAGTAGGATCCTAGGCCATTAAGTCAAAACACATATCTTCATATTAAAGAAAAATATAATATGAAATGCTTTCCCAGATATTTTATCCTCGCCTCACTTATTGGATTGATGTCCTGTACTCCCAAGGAAAAAATTGTCAAACCTGACTACATACCAAAAATCCATTCTGAATTTCACTTTCATACACAAGCTCTTCTTGCTGATATTCTCGATGAGGCTAAAAAAGAAAATAAAGGCGTCTTCCTGGATATTTATACAGACTGGTGCCTCCCTTGTAAAATGATGGATGAAGAAGTCTTTTCAGACAAGGATCTTGGAAAATATTACAGGGATAATTTCATCTGCTACAAAGTAGATGCTGAAAAAGCCAATGGCCCTGATCTCGTTTTTTTATATGATGTGCAAGTTTATCCAACCTTATTGTTCCTTGATCATAATGGCAGGGTACTTATTCGGAAAAAGGGAGCCGCATTTCAGTCAGAAATGTACGATCTGGCTGATGAAGCCATGTCACTCTTCCCTGAATAAAAATCCTTCATGAATAAAAAAAGGCCCTGGTGAACCCAGAGCCTCTTAAACAATTTATGGCTTGATTTCCTTTTTGAGTTTTTCAAAATCTCCTGCCCTGACATATACCATCTTATCCGGATGAATATGTCTCTTCATAGCTTTATTGACATCTTCAGCGGTCAGTTGAGCGATTTTCTCTTCAAGCTTCTGTGACCAGGCCATAGTTCTGTCCAGCCTGAGATTATTATTTAATGACCCCATCAAACTTCGATCCTGGGATCTGGATACTGTCTGGGCCTGCAACCATCCCGATTTGGCGGCTTCCAGTTCCTCTTCAGTAAATCCTTCAGAAATTACCTTATGAATTTCTTCTTTGAAAGCTGCCTGAACTTTTGCTGTATTTTCAGGTGCTGATATGGCATAAGCACCAAGCATACCTCCGTCATCCATTGAAGAACCATTGAAAAATGACCCTACACCATAGCTTAAACCATCCTGCTGACGAATCCTGGTTGCCAATCTTGAATTCAAAAATCCTCCACCAAGCATATAATTTCCTATCATCATAGCTGCATAGTCGTCATGAGAATCATTCACCTTTACAGGCATTCCCGCAAAGAACATTGAATTTGATTTGTCAGGAGTATTGATTTCGGCTTCCTCAGGGTTAATTTCAATATAAGGATCTGTGATCCTGATATATTTTGAACCTGACTTCCAGTCTCCGAAATGAGCATCCAGTTTATTCCTTATCAATTCTTCGTCAAAATCTCCAACAACCGAAAATGTGGCATCACTGGCTCCATAGAAGGTATTGTAGAAATCTTTGACATCCTCGATTTTCAGTGATTCTATATCCTCAATATCTTCCTTAAGGGATGACGGATACCTGATATCTGACTTTGGATATGGATTTAACAGTTTGTTGAACTTTTCACCTGCCAGGGCCTGAGGGTCGGACAATTGCTCCTCGAGTCGTGCAAGTGATTCTTCCCTGGATTTTTCAAATTCTTCTTCCGGGAAAGTCGGAGATTTAAACATTTCTGCAACAAGATCAATCACCGCTGCCAGGTTTTCATTTGTTGTCTCAATCCGGGCACTCGCAGAACTCCGGCCGCCACTTACCCTGACATTCGCCTTCAACTCACTGAGTTTGTCCTGTATCGCCTGCCTGTCATAATTGGCAGTTCCCTTGTTCAGCATAGTTCCGGCAAATCTAGCTGCCTGCGATTTCCCGTATAGACTTTTTGGTGTTCCATACCTGAATATAAGATTAGCTACTACGGCATCACCTCTATTTTCTTTACTAAGGAATGCATATTCAACACCTGATTCAAATGAGCCTGTTTGTGTACGCTTATCTATATTGGCCGGCGAGGGATCAAACTCCTCTCCTACCGCAATTTCCTCTTTGCCCTTATATCCGGCAACAAGTTTTTTCACATTTGGTGGATCAGGGATTTCAGCTCTTACAGGTTCGTCGACTGGTAAAAACATCCCGACTGTCCTGTTAGACGGAACGAAATATTTATTTGAAACACGAACCACATCTTCTACACTGACTTTGTCAATTCGATCCCTGAAAAGGAAAAATAAACGCCAGTCACCAGCTGCGATGGCTTCACTCATTGTGAGTCCTACCCTGTCTGAACTATTGTAAGCCAGTTCCCAGTTCTTGAGAATTCTTGCTTTTGCACGATCTACTTCTTCCTGAGTTGGAGGGTTTGCCTTCAAATCATCAAGCGTGGCCAGCATGGTTTCTCTTGCTGCTTCTATATCATTGTCTTTCCTGACATCCGCATTAAAATAAATAAACCCACCTTCTGCAAGACCGGGTGCAAACCCCCATTGTGAAGATGCCTTATTAGTTTCGACCAATGCTTTATAAAGTCTTCCTCCTGGTTCATTGGTCATTAATTCTTCGATCACTGCCACAGCCGGATAATCGGAATGAGGTCCAGGGGGCGTATGGTATGTTACTGCAACAGATTGAACATCACCTACTCTTTTGAGTGTGACAAGCTTTTCTCCATCCTGGGTAGGTTCCTTTGTATAGGTTGGTATAAGTTTTCTTTCAGGTCTTGGTATTTTTCCAAAATAATCATTGACCATTTTCAAAGTCTCTTTTTCATCTATTTTTCCGGCAACTGTCAGAACAGCATTATCGGGTTGATAATACTTCCTGTAAAATGCCTGCAATCTGTCGATTGGAACATTTTCGAGATCTGATCTTGCACCAATCGTTGTTTTTCCATAATTGTGCCATTGGAAAGCAGCACTCATAACTCTTTTCATCAATACGCCTTGTGGGGAATTTTCACCACGCTCGTATTCATTTCTTACTACTGTCATTTCACTATCCAGGTCTTCTTTCGCTATAAATGAATTGATCATTCTGTCGGATTCCAGATCGAGGGCCCATTCAAGGTTTTCCCTTGTGGCACTAAAGGTTTCAAAGTAATTCGTTCGATCATACCAGGTCGTACCATTAGGCCTGGCTCCATGTTCGGTTAATTCCTGTGGAATATTCGGGTGATTAGGGGTGCCTTTGAATACAAGGTGCTCAAGCAGGTGAGCCATACCGGTTTCTCCATACCCTTCATGTCTTGATCCAACAAGGTAGGTGACGTTTACTGTGATTGTTGGTTTTGACTGGTCCGGGAATAATAATACCTTAAGACCGTTCTCCAATTCGTATTCAGTAATTCCTTCAACGGCAGTATTTTTTACCACACCTTCAGGTAATTTCTCCTTTTGGGCAGATGAAGGCAATACAATTCCCAGCAATAATATGGTAGCCAGGGAGATAGTTTTGATTTTCATGTTATGGTTGATTTTTAAATGATGAGAATAAAAGCTGATTCTTTGTCTGCAAATACATCACAAAAGAACAGCTGTTTTTTTTCAAAGCTTTTAATATAGTTGTTAACGAATTTTTATTTGTCAGTATTTAGATAAACACCAGAATTATTCCTATTAAACCGAAATATTTAAAACTTGTTGACAGTGAAGGCTAAATCTTCACCCACTTCAACTGGGTAAATTTTGATTCATCCTCAAGTCTGATAAAATAGACACCAGGTACTTGACCTTCAAGCCTAAAATCATTTTTCATTAATTCAAAAGGCGTACTTTTCTTATTGATTATCACTTTTCCAAGCTGATCTGTGATTTGAAGATTAACCGTGTTGTCCCAACTTTCAAGTCCGTCAAGTTTAAATCCGGCAGTTGAAGGATTTGGAAAAACTGAAACCGAATGATCATTTTCCAATTCTTCAACATTTGTCAACATTCCTGCAGTGAAATTATACTCGACAAATTTTCCAAAGTCAGTCGCTATATCCACGAATCCCTGGTCCAGGGATTTAATTCTAACGTAACCATTACCATCATTATTTGCCCACCAGCTTAATCCATCTTCATCATTATCTTCAACGATCAGTTGATAACATCCATTCAGATTTCTTATGGTGTCTCTGTATGTTGTATTTGCTGTAAGATTACCTGCCCTTGCATGAAGTATATTGCCCGTATGATCATATAAGGCATAACTGCTTTCTTCAGGACGGAAATTGGTCCTGAATTCAATAAGAATATCTTCGGCGTAGTGGCTTGATGTCATTACTTCGGAAATGTATTCTTCATTTGCCGCATATTCATCGGTTGTATTGTTGACAGACACGACGCGTGCATAGAATTCATCTCCCGGTTCTGCAAACAGCAAATCAGAAATAAAGTCAAGTTCGACTTCTTCACTTGCAAGAAACCGAAGGTCACCACTCCAATCAAATGAATATTCTGACTGACCAAGGATACCATATTCTATAGTTGCACTGGTTATTGCTTGTGCCCCGTTATTCTTCAGGACGATGACCGGTGCTTTACAATTCGGATTAAAACGACCATGTTCGATTTTTGAAGTCGGGTGAACAACATCCAATATTGATGCATCCAGGCTCTTGTTTGGTTCTCCATATTTAATAAGTTGAAAATTTACAATATACCTGCTGTCACCAGATGCTGTCTGAACCCTGTAATCCAGTTCAGGAGTTTGCAGAAATTGAAAATATTCTGTGGCATCGGTATATCTGACGTCAGTAGCTGCGCCAGGACACCATCCTGCCCTGTCATACACCCATGTACCTCCTTGTGGATATATCGGGTTATCAGCACATTCCTTCCAAACCTGCCAGTTTTCTGTAAATGCCCCAATGTTTAGTATGTGGGTACGAGGTATAAATTCTCCTTCCTGACCATGTCCTGTTATGGCTGCTTTAATTTCATATGCGGCTATTGAAGGATCATATTCAAAAGTTCTTGGTTCAAACCGCCAGTCATCCAATATTCGACCATAGGCCGTAGACGTTACAGGCCATATCTGCTGTATATCAATGACATCCCTGTCAGGAGTGCCTTCAATAAACTCGAATCTTATATCCATCTCTTCCTGCCACTGACCTCCCCTCGACATGTAAATACGTTTTTTACCTTTCAATAAAGGACCAAACTCAGTCACATCGAATGTCCAGGTATGTCCATCAAGACCAAAATCTATCCCGATTCCATATGGCGTCACGAAACTCATTATTTCGTATGTCATCGGAGATTTGGAATAATAATTTAACTCCTGGATCATAATGCTTCCATCGGCAGGATAATTGACCGTTGAAACAATATCCCCTTCTTCATCGATAACCGGGTAATCCCCTGCCATATACATGAAGTTGGTTGAATCCAATACCAGGTCCGTCCCTTCAACAGAATAGTAGCTCACCTTATTTGGCAGATTCTCTACTGAATCAAGAACTATCTCTTCTTCAACCCATGCAAAGTATAAACCCTGGTGAATATTCATATCCGGTATTTCTGAAGCATATTCTCCACCCGAAACCTGATCCTGTCCTTTCCAGGACCTTGGAAGTATTTTACCTTCTGTTACGCCATCATTCTGGAAAGAAGATCTGTCTGCAACTGTATTTCCGTTGTATTCTTCAAAATCATAATACACTAATAGCTTGTTAAAATCGGGGTGATCCGTATCAACCTTTTTGCTCATAATGGTTTTGATATCTTCCTCAGAAAGTGCTTTTTCCCAAACCTGGAATTCATCCAGGGAGCCATAATAGAAAAGTGTGGAACTGCGTATGGCTGCACCAATATTCATATCACGGATATCAATAGATTTATATTTTCCTGTTCCTGAATGCCATAGCGTTCCATTCAGGTATATATGCATTTCACCTGTCATGGCATTCTTTGTGAATGCCCAATGATTCCATTTGTTCTTATAATCATCTGCATTTGCCGGCTTATTTATACGGTCGTATCCTCCACCATCATTACCACAATCCCAATATACCTGCCCATTACTCCAAGGCAGGTGAACATTAACCTGCCTGATATCGGAGGCATCCCTTCCTTCAAAAATTGTGGAATTAACTGGCAAAATATCTGATCCGTATTGCCAGAATGCTACAGTGATTTCTTCCTTTATGGATTCAAGGCCATCTTCCAGGTAAATATGTCCACTCGTGCCGATATCAACAAACTTAGAATTGGCTCCATCATTTATAAGTACAGTTTCATCTTGAACTCCTGCTTCCAGGATATTGAGATCAATTCCTTCTGACTTATCATAGCTGAGTTCAACAGCAATATTTGATAATCCATCCCAGCTGTAATTTTCGAAAAACCTGATTCGGTTATCATCTGAATTCAAAAGTGTATTGCGATAGTAGACGTCTTGCCAGTCATAATTGTTTGCCTGCAGGTCTGTCTTCTCATCTGCGGTTGGGGCCATACGAACCCTGAGATTGGTATACATCATTTCGCCCTGGTCGTAATTAAAACTCATACCAGCGATATCATCTTCTTCCAGGCCTTGATTGAGGAGGTCTTCTGCTTTGAGAATAAATCTCGAGTTGAAGGATTGTCCGCTTGTTCCAAATGGATGAACATCCATCCCGACAGAATCAGATACTGCAATGATATCTTCTGTAATTATGTTATTGTACTCTACTGAATATTGTGTAGACTGGGTATAACTGTATGTTGTTGTATTCGTATAATCGAACTGGTCGCCTGAAAAACCGGGTATGATATGATCAGCAGATACGGCTTTCAAAGAGTCAACTCTTGTAGAATCGACAATATATGTATTGCAACTGTAATCCCATTCTCCACAACCAAGATTTCGCTGAGATCCTGTAGATACAAGTCCATCTTTGCAGCGCATGGAATAATGCATTAAAATGCGCTCGTATTGATTGTGATCTCCGACAGGAAATTCAATAACTGTATCCCTTGTTGTAGATTCATAATTGAATGAATTTACTAGTTGGGACTGGGCACAGATTTGTACAGATATAAACAAGAATAAAACTGGAAAGAGATGTTTCATAGGAGGCGTTTGACTTTATTTTTTTTAAAATGGATCAAAAGATAAAATATTATGACAAAAAAAAGAGCCTTCTAATTAAAGAAAGCTCTTAATTCCAGTATAAGTGTTATGATTTTCTATTCCTTATCCGTCATTCCATAGATCACAGAAATAACGCCACATGTTATACCATATGAAACAATTTGCCAAATACCATCCACGATATGGCCAGTTGAACTCATAAAACTGGATGTGGCCAGCCATATCAATCCCAAACCAAAACCAAGCAAAACTCCAATTAACGCACCAAGTTGAAACCCATGTCCAAAGCTATGTGAGCCCCTGGCCCATTTGGAATAAACAAATGATAATACAAGACAAGCTATGAGGTGTCCTGCAATAAGGAGTGGCATACTCATATCTTCTCCTTTAGATACCGCCTCACCTGCTTCTGTAGCATAACCGTCCATAAGACCTGACATGCCATAGAACAGGTAATTAAGAATAAACAATACAACAAAACCACCCAAACCAGCAATGATGGTAGACTTATTCATAATATTATATTTTATTGGTTAGATATTTATCGCAATAAAAATAGGCAATTATATATATAATTAATATATACAACTTAATTTCATATAATATCCGGAATTATATTATGTCTGAAAGCAAAAAAAAGGCATGACTGATGCCATGCCTTTTTCTATTGCAAAATGAAATCGATTAGAGGAGCGGCGCAATAACCAGCGCTACAACTGACATCAATTTCAATAATATATTCAATGATGGACCAGAGGTATCTTTAAATGGATCACCTACTGTATCTCCAACGACTGTCGCTTTGTGTGGTTCAGATCCTTTGTAATACATCTGACCATTGATCTCTACACCTTCTTCGAACATTTTCTTGGCATTATCCCAAGCACCTCCTGCATTTGATTGAAAAATAGCCATCAAAACACCACAAACGGTTACTCCTGCCAGGAGACCACCTAACATTTCAGGACCCATATCACTTCCAAACATCCCGGGTCCGAAGCCGATGACAACAGGTGTAATCACTGCTAAAAGACCTGGTAATACCATTTCCCTGATCGAAGCAGCCGTAGAAATTTCTACACACTTACCATATTCTGCTTTCCCGTCAGCCGCTTCAAAGGTCTTCTGATCTGCTTCTGACCAATCTGCAAATTCCTTATCGTCATTCTTTCTCATTACTTCCAGTGCCGCAGTCAGTTCAGGAATATTTTTAAACTGTCTCCTTACTTCAGTGATCATATCCATGGCTGCCCTACCCACAGCATTCATTGAAAGTGCGGAGAATAAGAAAGGTAACATTCCTCCGATCAATAAACCAGCCATGACCACCGGTTCAGCTATATTGATAGAATTGATTCCTACAGTTGTCATATATGCTGCAAATAGTGCCAATGCTGTTAAAGCTGCTGATCCGATTGCAAAACCTTTCCCGATAGCTGCAGTCGTATTACCTACTGCATCCAATTTGTCTGTGCGTCCCCTGACTTCTTTTGGCAATTCTGCCATTTCAGCAATTCCTCCTGCATTATCGGAAATCGGTCCATAGGCGTCAACAGCCAACTGGATACCTGTATTTGAAAGCATACCTACTGCAGCAATTGCAATTCCGTATAATCCTGCAAAATGATGTGCACCGATAATAGCTACTGCCAATACAAGGATTGGTAATGCTGTAGACTGCATCCCTACACCCAAACCTGCAATTATATTTGTTGCAGAACCAGTCAATGACTGTTTCACAATCGATTTAACAGGTTTGGTTCCCGTTCCAGTATAAAATTCTGTAATCATTCCGATCAGGAGTCCGGCAACAAGTCCAAAGATTACTGCAACGAAAACACCAAATGAAGTAAATTCCTTACCTCCGATGGTCCATGTATTAGGTAACAACCATTCAACAATAAGATATGTGGCTACGAGCATGATACCAGCGGAAACAAACTCACCGGCATTTAATGCTTTTTGAGGATTACCACCTTCTTTTACTCTTACAAAGAAAGTCCCGATGATTGAAGTAATGATACCTATACTGGCAAGAACCAATGGAAGAATCACAGCATTCATACCACCAAAATCATTAGTGCCTTCGAAACCTGTAAGTCCCATGAAGGCCGCTCCTAATACCATTGTTCCGATGATTGAACCAACATAAGATTCAAAAAGGTCAGCTCCCATTCCAGCTACATCACCAACATTATCTCCTACGTTATCGGCAATTGTTGCCGGGTTCAAGGGGTGATCTTCGGGGATACCTGCTTCTACTTTTCCTACGAGGTCAGCACCGACATCAGCAGCTTTGGTATAAATACCTCCGCCCACTCTCGCAAACAATGCAATTGATGATGCACCGAATGAAAATCCTGTCAAAATGGTGATTACTCTCTGAACCATGGATTGTGTCTCAACACCAAACATCTGGGAATAAACAAGGAATAAGGTACCCAAACCAAGAACGCCAAGCCCAACAACGCCAAGACCCATAACAGATCCTCCTGCGAATGCCACTTCCAATGCTTTTGCTAATCCGGTTCTTGCTGCATTTGTTGTACGGACATTGGCTTTTGTAGCTACACGCATACCGATAAATCCAGCCAGTCCTGAACAAAGGGCTCCAAGTATAAATGACAATGCAACAAGCCAGTGTGATCCATCATTCATTCCGCTCCATGCCATTAATATGGCTACTACCAACACAAAAATGGATAACACCCTGTACTCAGCCTTTAGAAAAGCCATGGCACCATCAGCAATATTGTCAGCAATCCTGCCCATTTTTTCAGTGCCTACTTCTTGTTTGGCCACCCATGAAGATTTCCAAAAGGTGTATAATAACGCAATGATCCCGAAAACTGGAATCATATATATCAAGTTCTGTCCCATATAAATAAGAATTTTGTTTTTAGTTTTAAATTGAGGCTGCAAAAGTAATGGGATTTTTACGGATTGCAAACATTCCTAATAACAATAATGAATGCAGATTATATCATTTCTTATCCATCTATTTTAAATTAACTGAAATATATTTTTAAGCTAATCTAAATATTTTCATATATTTGGTAACAAAATACAGCTATGGCCACCAGAACTGAAGAAGACTATATCAAGGCGATTTTCAAAATCACGGAAAAAAACCAGGGATCCGCAAATACGAATGCCATTGCCAAACACCTTTCTACATCAGCGGCATCTGTCACAGATATGCTGAAGCGACTATCAGAAAAAGAATATTTCCATTATGAGAAATATAAAGGCGTTTACCTGACTTCCAAAGGCATAGATATGGCCATAAAACTGATCAGAAAACATCGGCTATGGGAAGTATTCCTTGTAAATAAACTGAATTTCTCCTGGGATGAAGTCCATGATATTGCCGAACAACTTGAGCATATTCAATCCGAAGCGCTGATAGAAAAGCTTGACCATTATCTCGGACACCCAAAATATGATCCACATGGAGATCCAATACCAAATGCTGAAGGGAAATTCACCTTAAGGTCCCAGGATTCATTATTCAATCTGTGCATTGGTGAAAAAGGCAGTGTCGTTGGTGTCAGGGAACATGACAATGCTTTTCTGAAATATCTCAATAAACTTGAAATAAACCTGGGTACAAGAATTGAAGTCAAAGAACATATTGAGTTTGACCATTCGATGCAAGTCATCATTGATGATCAAAATGAAGCCATCCTGTCCAATAAAGTATCCAAAAACATTTTTGTAAAAAAATCCCAGTTATTATGAAAAGTATCATTGGTAGATTTATTTTTTTGAGTTATTTCATAACTGCAGGACTTACGCTTGCGGCTCAAAAACCCAAGGTTGTTTGCTCGGCATCAATGATATGGGATATAACTAAAAATATTGCAGGAGATCATGTTGAACATGGTTTGATTGTTCCCATTGGTGGTGATCCGCATTTGTATGAACCCACACCTGCAGATGCTCAACTTGTATATGAAGCAGATCTTATTTTTATTAACGGGCTGACTTTCGAAGGATGGATTCTGGAACTTATCGCGAACTCGGGAACAAAAGCAATAACCGATACAGTCACTTCAGGAATTGTTCCTATCAGCAGTTCCAAATACAAGGACTCTTTCGACCCGCATGCATGGATGGATGTAAAAAATGGTCAGATTTATACCAGAAACATCAAAGATGCACTCATTTCGCTTTTACCGGATAAGGCTGATGAATTCAATGCAAATTTCCAAACCTATACGAAAAAGCTTAAAGAACTGGATGATTATATCATCAAGAGAATTTCTGAAATTCCGGAAGAAAAACGCGTACTTATCACATCACATGATGCTTTTGAATACTACGGAAAAAGATATGGACTGAGACTGGAGGCAATGATGGGCATCAGCACAGAATCTGAAGCTCAGACATCCGACATGATCAGAATTTCAAAAACAATCAAAGAAACCGGCATTCCTGCCATTTTTATTGAGAGTACCATCAATCCAAAATTGATTCAACAAGTTGCAAAAGACAACAATGTCATGATTGGTGGAGAGCTATATGCTGATTCAATTGGCGATGAGGACAGCCATGGCAATTCATATATCAATATGTTAAAACACAACACAGATGTCATCGTAGATGCCTTAAGTCATGAAATTAATCCTGATAATCTAAACAAATCCGAATCAGGCTCCCTCTGGCCATACCTGATCGTCGGGCTTTTCTTTGTCCTCGGTCTGTTGTTACTGATTATTAAACTCAACAAATAATGGCTGAACAAATCCATATCCTTATTAAAGGGCTTTCAGTTTCATATGGCAATAAAAGGGTCCTCACCAATATCCACCTTGACATAGATGCAGGAAATGTATTTGGTGTTATCGGTCCAAATGGCGCGGGAAAATCCACCCTTTTTAAGTCGATCCTTGGTTTAATCGATATCAATGCAGGGTCAATTGAAGTATTGGGTGATGATATTGACGATGTCCGCAAACAAATCGCATATGTTCCCCAAAAAGATGAAGTAGACTGGACCTTCCCTGCTACAGTAGAAGACATTGTCTTATTGGGCCGTTATCCCTATAAAAAATTACTGGAGCGCATTACTAAAGAAGACAGGGCAATTGCCAATGATGCCATGGAACAATTAGGTATTTTGAACCTAGCTCACAGACAAATCGGTCGTTTGTCCGGAGGTCAGCAACAAAGAGTATTTATTGCCAGGGCATTATGCCAGCAAGCAGATATCTTTTTTCTCGACGAGCCTTTTGTCGGCGTTGATATAACAACGGAAGAACGAATAATCACAATTCTTAAAGATCTGGCTACAAAAGGTAAAAGCATTCTTGTAGTTCACCATGATTTATCAACGGTTGATCAATATTTTAATAAGGTGATTTTACTAAATCAAAGATTGATTGCGGCAGGAAAAACAAGCGAGGTTTTCACCAGAGATAACATTTCCCAGGCCTATGGTCCTCAGCTTACCATCCTCCATAAAACGGGTCTTATCTGAAATTTACTCTAACGGTACTATTAATATTTTATTAACATTTACTACTTGTTAAGATAATATGTCTATATCTTAACACTAAGAAGACATCAAACCATTTAATCACAAAACACTTTTTTACATGAAAAAATTATTCTACTTATTCACCTTTCTGCTTATGTTTTCAGCCAGTTCCACCCTCCTGGGGCAGAACTCGGTTTCTGGAAATGTGGTAGACAGCGAGGGAACACCACTTATAGGTGTATCCATCCTGGTCAAAGGTTCCACGATGGGAACATCATCGGACCTGGATGGCAATTTTGTCATCGATTATGCAGGCGAAAATGCAACACTGGAATTTTCCTATGTTGGTTATGCGACTCAAGATGTTGAAGTCACAAGTGATGACAACAATTTATCAATCGTCTTGCTTGAAGATGTAAACAAACTTGATGAAGTTGTTATTACAGGACTTGCATCAAGTATTAAAAGATCAAATCTCGCCAATTCTGTCGCTTCAATTGGAGCCCAGGAATTAACGGGGATTACCTCACAATCAACCATGGATGGTGCCCTTTATGGTAAACTAAAGGGAGCTGAAATCAGATCCAACTCCGGGGCACCCGGTGGTGGAATGTCGGTTAAACTCCGAGGTGTAACTTCAATATTCGGAGATCAGCAACCACTTTACATCATCGATGGGATCTATGTAGACAATTCAACCATTTCACTCGGTACCAATATTGTATCTGCTGCTGCAGGAGGAGGAAATACTTCCACCAACCAGGACGATGCTTCCAACAGGATCTCTGATCTTGTAACTGAAGACATTGAGACAATTGAAGTACTTAAGGGTGCATCAGCTGCGGCGATCTATGGATCACGTGCTGCAGGAGGTGTGGTAATCATTACAACCAAGAGAGGAAAAAGCGGTCAGCCAAATGTTACTTTTTCACAAACAATAGGTATGACTTCTCCAATCAAACTTCTTGGTCAGCGTGTTTCAAGCGTTGAGGAAGTAAGATCCGTTTTTGGAGAAGATGCTGCAGCTACCGCTCAAACAAATGGTGTAAACGATTATGAAGCTGAATTATATGATAATTCAGGATTTTTATCGACTTCTCACCTCAGTTATTCAGGTGGAGATGAAAATACTACTTTCTATGTAGCAGGTCTTTATAAAGATGAAGAAGGTATTGTTGAAAATACCGGTTATAAAAAGACTTCAGTACGCGCCAATGTTGATCACAAATTCAATGACTGGATCGATATCAGTTTTTCATCTAACTATATCAACTCCCAGGCTGACAGAGGCTTTTTTAACAATGGAAATACCAATACGACTATAGGTTATGCCTTGGCATTTACTTCACCATGGGAAAATTTATTCGCGGATGAAAACGGCAACTATCCTGCCGGAGGTGCAGGATCGAATGTTCTCGAAACTGTAAACAAGATCACCAATAGGGAAAATGTAAATAGATTCCTTAATGGACTTCGTTCAAGAATTCGACTTTACAGTTCAGACAATCAGAATCTGAAACTCGTTTTAAACGCCGGTCGTGATGAATATTCATTACAAACTCTGGGATTATTCCCTCAGGAACTTTCTTTCTACAGGGATCCTAATAGTTTGGGTGGAGTCTCCATTACTGGAAATACGATAAATGAAGTGTATAATCTATCGGCTTTCTTATTACACTCCTACTA
>JAHHJO010000432.1:0-4613 GCA_018680275.1 Bacteroidia bacterium | reverse complement strand
ATCCAGACTTCAGGTCGGTCTTTACATGCCCAGGAAATAGACTTCAATGATATCAGGACGACATTGCAGGCATTGTATGCTATTTATGACAACTGTAATTCATTACATACCAACGCCTATGATGAAGCCATTACAACACCAACCGAAGAGTCTGTAAGAAGAGCAATGGCCATCCAGTTGATCATCAACAAGGAATTGGGTCTGGCAAAGAATGAAAATCCTCTCCAGGGATCATTCATTATTGAAGAGTTGACGGACCTGGTCGAAGATGCCGTCTTAATGGAATTCGACCGGATTACAGAACGTGGTGGTGTACTAGGTGCCATGGAAACCATGTACCAGCGCAGCAAGATCCAGGAAGAGAGTATGTATTATGAGCATCTGAAACACAGCGGTGAATACCCGATCGTAGGCGTGAATACATTCCTGAGTTCAAAAGGATCACCGACCATTATCCCGGATGAAGTGATACGTGCAACTGAGAAAGAGAAAAAGGATCAGATAGATACCGTTGTAAACCTTCAGGAAATGTACACTGAAAAGGAAAGCGAATTACTTCATGATTTGCAACAAAGAGCTGTTCACAATGAAAACATATTTGAATCATTGATGGAAGCATGCAAATACTGCTCTTTAGGTCAAATCACCAAAGCCTTGTTTGAGGTAGGTGGTCAATACAGAAGAAATATGTAAGGTCTAGCTCAGGGCATCACAAAGGCGCCCGAAAATTTCATCGATGCTTCCGATACCATTCACAGACTGTGATTTTTCCTGTTTTGCATAATAGTCAAATACCTGGCTTGTCTTCGCATTATATTCAACGATTCTATCCTTGATCACTTCTTCATTGGCATCATCGGGACGACCAGATGTTTTGCCCCTTTCAAGGAGTCTTTTAATAATTTCTTCATCTGTGACCTCCAATGCCAGCAGGTGTGTAACTTCTGTATTTCGTGATTCAAAAAATTTATCCAGGGCTTCCGACTGGTTTATGGTCCTTGGAAATCCATCCAGGATATAGCCTTTCTGATTGTTTGTTTCATTCACCCTGTTTTCCAACATGCCGATAGTCACCTCATCAGGTACCAGTTTTCCTGCATCCATAAACGCTTTGGCTTTCAGCCCAAGAGGTGTACCATTGCCAATTTCATTTCTGAAGAGATCCCCGGTTGAAATATGTGTCAAACCATATTTTTCAACGAGCATTTTTGCCTGTGTTCCCTTTCCTGATCCTGGAGGGCCGAAGAGTATTAAGTTTATCATTTCGGAATTTTTATTTTTAAATAAGGATTTTATGAAGTCTTTGATTAATCGCCACATTTTAAATAATTCTTTTGGCAAAAGCAATCTTTGGTTTCCAATAGGGCGATCCGAGGATATCTTCTTTGATCACACCTCTTGACGTCGTCGAATGTATGACAATCAAACGGCCTCTTTTGTTCTCTGTAACAAGTGAAACATGATTGATTTTCGGGCCGGATGAAAATTTGAAAAAAATAAGATCACCTGGTTGCAGATTCTCAACATGTACATTTTTACCCATTCGGGCCTGATCTTTAGATGTTCTTTTTAGCTGCATATTCAGGGCTTTGGAATATACATACCAGGTAAAACCCGAACAATCGAATCCTGATGGATTAGTTCCTCCGTATTTATAGGGACTTCCTAACAGTTTAGTGGCTTCTTTCACCAGGGAAGTTTGTGCTGCAGATATTGAACTGTCACTTGAAGAAGACGTTCTCGAGGGTTTGTCTACAACGAATTTTGATGTCGAACAAGACATAAAGGCAAACAAATAACAAAACCAATGCAGCTTTTTCACCTTAAAAACGTTTTAGTGATAATTGGAATTTTTAGGTTAGTTAATATTCATTCGAAAAGAGCCCGCATGCGCAAGCATAACGGGCTTTTTTCTTTTTTCTGTATAAAAACCTATGATCTTAAGTAAGTGCCTTACTCTGCATCAGCTGTTTCTGCAGGAGCCTCAGCACCGGTTTCAACTTCGAGACCAGCTTCTTCAGCTTCAGCATCAGCACTCTTGAGTGCTCTTGGTACTTCAACAGATGCTACCGGAATATTGGTATTGACCATAAACTCAATATTTTCATTCTCTTCGATATCCTTTACTTTAACTGCATTCCCTAGTTCAAGGTCAGAAATATCGATATAAAGTTCATCGACAAGGTGAGCAGGATCCAGTTTGACGGCCACTCTTCTAAGTGACTGCATCAATTTACCTCCATTTTTAACACCTGGAGATTCGCCTTTGAACCTCACGGGAAGTTCAACTTTTACTTTTCTTCCTTCTTTGATGACCAGGAAGTCCATATGTTCAATGGTGTCTTTTACCGGGTGGTATTGAATGCTTTTAACAATGCATTTGTGTTTGGCGCCATCTATCTCTACCTCACCTAATTTAAAATCTGGTGTATATATAAGAGATTTAATATCGTTAAGTGTTGTCGTAAAATGTTCAAGTATTTCACCACCATATAACACAGCTGGTATTCTCCCGTCTTTTCTTAGGGTAGCAGCCTTTTGATTTAAGTCTCTTTTTAATCCTTTGAATGATACTGTTTCCATCACTATTTATTTCTATTTCAAAAAGGAGTGCAAAGATAGGAATTATTTATAAAGAGAAGCAAGATTATTTCTCAACAAATAATGCAGCTATCGATTTAAATTCGTGTGTATTTCTAATAGCCCTGGCAAACAGCTTTGCGCAAGACAATACTTTAATCTTACTCGATTTTTTCTTTAAGGGTATTGTATCTGTCACATAGACTTCCGTAAGTACTGAATTTTCAATATTATCATATGCAGAACCTGATAATACAGCATGGGTAGCTAATGCTCTTACACTCTGGGCACCCTGGTCCAAAATGGCCTGTGCAGCTTTGCACAAGGTACCTGCTGTATCAGCAAGGTCATCTACAAGAATAACGTCAGCACCTTTTACATCCCCGATGACAGTCATACTTTCTACCCTGTTAGCCACTTTCCTGACTTTATCACAAATGACCAGATCTCTTTCGAAGTATTTGGCATAGCTTCTTGCACGCTTAACACCTCCAACATCCGGAGATGCAAATATGACATTGGAGAGGTCTTTTTCTGCCAGGAAAGGCATAAAAATCGCTTCCCCTTTAAGGTGATCAACTGGAATATCAAAAAATCCCTGGATCTGATCCGCATGCAAATCCATGGTTACTATCCTGTCAGCCCCTGCGGCTTGTATAAGATTTGCTATCAATTTGGCTGATATTGGCACACGGGGTTTATCCTTCCGGTCTTGCCTGGCATACCCAAAATAAGGTATTACTGCAGTGATATATCCTGCAGAAGCTCTCTTTGCAGAATCTATCAATAAGAGTAATTCAAGCATATTATCTGCAGGCGCAATGGTAGATTGAATGAAGAAGACATAAGAACCCCTGACAGACTCATTAATAACAGGCTGCATTTCTCCGTCACTAAAACGATTGATTTTCAGGTTACCAAGAGGGTAACCATAATAATCAGATATTTTTTCAGCCAGGTAGTTGGATTCAGTTCCGGAAAATAATTTTACGTCAATCATCTCTAGGTATAGTTCTTTGGCGAAAATAATATTAATACTTTAGATCAGTTTCCAGACATAGAAAAAATCTGACCAGTCTTGATAAATCAATGAAAACAAGCCATATCAACTATTCAGCATGGCTTTTATTAATTCTCCTGAGCCTTATTTGGGGTAGCTCTTTTATTTTAATCAAGAAAGCCCTGATTGCTTTTGATCCGGTAGATGTCGGGGCTGCCAGGATCGTATTCGCATTTCTTGCATTCTTACCCATTTTTATTGCAAGATTCAATCGGATAGACTGGAAGGACTTTAAATGGTTCCTGTTGGTTGGATTGTGTGGATCCGGATTCCCGTCATTCCTTTATTCTATTGCACAAACTCACATTGACAGTGCTGTGGCAGGCGTACTCAATAGCCTAACACCAATATTTACATTTATTTTGGCCATCGTATTATTCAAGCATGCGTTTACTGTCCGGCAATTTAGCGGCGTTATTATCGGATTCCTGGGTGTCTTGTTGATTTTTATGACTAAAATAGACGGACAAGCTGCATTTCCATTTTTATATGGCTTTATGATCATTTTGGCAACCATATCCTATGCGATCAGTGCCAATACAGTAGGACGATTCCTGAAAAACACAGACCCCATATTAATTAGCACCTTGTCTTTTATTCTTATTGGTCCCTTTGTCCTTGGATATTTATTACAATCAGGATTTACATACCAGCTAATGCATCATGAACAAGCCTTGACATCTTTCTCGGCATTACTTATTCTTTCGCTGGTAGGCACTTTTGGTGCCAATATCCTCTTTTTCAAACTGGTACAGATCACAGACGCTGTATTTTCGACCACCGTCAGTTTCCTGATTCCCTTTGTAGCTTTGTTCTGGGGATTTGTTGATGGAGAAAGTCTGCAGTGGATCCACCTGGTTGCAGTCCTCTTGATCCTTGGTGGTGTGTTTTTAATCAAGAAAAAAGAACCTGCAAAAGCTTGAGGCGGGGACGCCTCAAGCAACCATGAGGATGCTTCATGCAACCATAAGGA
>JAHHJO010000298.1:0-13324 GCA_018680275.1 Bacteroidia bacterium | reverse complement strand
TCCTATACTCCCGGATTCTTCCAAGCCTATGTGTTCCCAGTTTTCACCACCATCTTCACTTCTGAAAAGGCCCAACCCGTCATACGTAACAGAACTTCCTCCTGCATTAGCTTCACCCGTTCCTGCGATTATGACATTCTTATCCCCTGGCGATAGTGCAATGTCTCCTATCGATAATGAAGCTTGCTGATCGAAAATCGGTTTCCAATTTAATCCCTGGTCTGTAGACTTTAAAATTCCTCCCGAAGCAGTCCCCACGTATATAGTCATTGTATCAGTATGATGCATTTCAATATCGGTAACCCGGCCGGAAATATTTTTTGGACCCCTAGACAACCAGGCTTCGCTGAACCCGGTATTTGACTTATCCTGGTATTCATTCAGACTTAGAACTGCTGACCTATACGCTTGAGGGTCTATATGACCGTAGGGAAAGAATCTTTGATCTTTCAGGTAATCCGATGGTTCATAATCGTGATTCCGGGATAAATCTTCATTACAAGCGTTGATGCTTATAATACATGATACAAATATGAAATAGAACCGATACATCTGGCTACAAATTACATATTCTTTAAATATGTTTGATGCACACTGATTGCAGTTCTATTATACTGGACTCATGATTTGACAGATCTACAAATCTGGCAGCCTGTCAATTTTTGTATTCGATGTTTTCAAGGATATAATTCCCAACCTTTCTTCCCTGGACCACTCCATAATCGATGGCTGGCCTGTAATGAATACCTCCATATAACCGACTGATGGCTGCTTCTTCCGATGCATGTATAAAAGATTTAAATTTTCTGACCGGAAGTCCGTATTCAAGTTCAACCGTATCCTCAAATGAGAAATTATCTCCAAATAGTTCAGTCAGAATGACGGCCGCTGAAGATGAAATCACACTATGACCGCTCGTATGCTCTGGAAATGGTGGTGTCTGAAGTGTAGGTGCCCACTCCGGATCGATATGCTCGTTAATTAAGGTTTCCGGTCTGACCAGGTTACTGCGGTATTTTTCATCCCAACAGGAAATAAAGCCATCAAACAGTCCTATAGATGCCATGGCATAAGCAAGGGTAGATTTCATGAAACTTGCATTTTCCTTTTTGCAGGCAATTTCTGTAATACCGATCCAATGTCCTCCAGGTGTTATTTTTTTGGTTGCAAACATCATATGGCCTTTCAGATTCATTACATATGGATTGCAGTCCCAAAAGCTGGCGATTTCCTTTTCTTCCTCATTGGCATTTTTGACCGTCTCATAGACCTCTATTAACTCCTCATAAAACTTACTGCCTTTATTAATATTAAAGTCTGTTGGTACTTCTGGTGTAAATTGATTTGCAGTTTCAAGGACCAGAAGTCTGATTGCCCGCCAATGTGGTTCTATCCCTTCCATGTATGCCGGAGGTGTTGGTTTCCAGGTTGCCGGATCGTCTATAATCGTGTATTTGGGAAAGCTTCGTGATTCTTTGTAATTGTCTTTGTCAGCCCAGGCTAAAATATGATTAGCAACTTTTTCCCCGAAAGCTTCAGATGCAGACAAAAACTTAACTGGAATTGAAGATTCAAAATCCTTATGTAAATCTTC
The DNA here is from genome assembly GCA_018680275.1 of Bacteroidia bacterium. Lineage (GTDB taxonomy): Bacteria > Bacteroidota > Bacteroidia > Chitinophagales > Saprospiraceae > RFSX01. The sequence goes on along the minus strand of JAHHJO010000298.1, from coordinate 11,730 downwards.
CATATAAACATCCATCTTGTCTGTGGAAAAGATGAGTTCCCTGCCAACCAGGTTAAAAGCATATAAGGCAGCGACTTCAGGAATCACAAGGGTCGTATCAGGAAAAAAATCAATGGGTGGCAGTTCATTGAGTTGACTCGCAAAACTTATATATCCATCATCAAAAGCGGCCATTACCTCGTAAGCTGCAATACTTGGATAAACATATATGCGGCTTGCAACTGGTGGAGAAAATATATCATGAACAATGATGTCAGACAGATTTTTAACTGATTTATGTAATGATATCGCCCTGGGAGATTCAATTTCAGAAATAGTGGAATTTTTACAAGCCTGGAAACAAAAAACCAATATGATAATTGAAGCCAAATGTTGAATAAACTGGTGTTTTCTCATGCTGCAAATGTATACAAAGTCAAAAACATAAAAGCCTTGAAAAGTCCACTTATAATCTATCTAATAAACTATACTACCAAATAATATTTTGAAACTGATGAAATACTCTAAAAATAATTCGATTTATTCTGTTAAAATTCAAATGTTAAAAAAAACTTATTGCTGGCTTAGTATTTATTTTATCAAATTTCTTATGTTCGGCTTCTTAAAGTGTAATTCTACACTTAACAATTAAATTATTATTTAATCAAACTAGTTAAAGCCGCATGAAAAAACTATTTACGTTTTGCTTTACATTGGCGTTGGTAACACTCATCTCTACTGTTGGTTTTTCACAAAAAACCATTACAGGTGTTGTTACAGACGCTGATAACAATGAGCCATTAATTGGAGCAAATGTTCTGATTAAAGGTTTATCAACTGGTACCATTACAGATATTGATGGGTCTTATTCCCTCGATCTTCCAGCTGGTTCTGATATGCTTGTAGTATCCTATGCAGGATATACAGATCAGGAAGTTGCAGTTGGTGGTCAATCTGTTGTCAACATTGCACTTTCAGCAGGCGCTCTCCTAGATGAGATCGTTGTTGTGGGATATGGTACTGTACGAAAAAGAGATGTAACAGGATCAGTTGCATCACTTAAAGAAGAGGATTTCAACAAAGGTATTGTTGTAAATCCGGATCAATTGATACAAGGACGTGTTCCTGGTGTCAATGTTACTAACAATAGTGGACAACCAGGAGGTGAAGCTACAGTAAAGATCAGAGGTAACAACTCGATCAGAGCCGGCGCAAATCCTTTATATGTTATTGATGGTGTTCCTTTGGATGGTCGAAGTGCAAGAGCTGCCCTTTTACAATCTGATTTGGGAAGTATACCAAGTTCGAATCCACTGAACTTCATCAATCCAGCAGACATTCAATCTATAGAAATCCTGAAAGACGCATCTTCTGCGGCCATTTATGGTTCAAGAGGTGCAAATGGTGTTGTACTTGTAACAACCAAGAAAGGACGTTCTGGTGAAACGACTGTAGATTTTGGAGTTTCTCTTGGAACAAGTTCACTTCTTAAGAAATATGATGTTCTTGATGGTGATGAATACAGATCTGCACTATCTCAATACGGACTGTCAGGTGACGGTGGATCCAATGTTGATGCTTTTGATGAAATTCTTCAAAGCGCATTAACTACAAATTACGCATTGTCATTTGGTGGTGGAACTGATAACAGTTCTTACAGACTATCCATGGGATATTCTGACCAGGAAGGGATTGTCAAAGAAACAGGTATCAAGAAATACAATGTGGCATTGAATTCAAGCTTTGATCTTTTGGATGATGCCGCAGGTATCGATTTTCAAATGATCACTAATCATGCCACTGAGCAAATTGCACCAGTATCATCAAACGCCGGATTTACGGGTAATATCGTTGGTCAGGCATTACAGTGGAACCCTACTGTTCCTTTGATGACATCAGATGGTGCTTTTACAAAAGCAGATAATAACCCTCTCGTAGGAGAGACGACAATTAACCCTTTAGAACTATTAGCTGCTTATGATGAAACAGCAAATACGACGACTTTATTAGGAAGTATTTCTCCATACTACAACATTACTGATAAATTACAATACCGTTATCGTTATGGTATCAACTACAGTACAGGTAGAACCCGAGGAGGTATCAGAGGATTTGTAAATGTTCAGAATGTAGAAGACAGGGGACTTGCCGGTGTATCAAATACAACATTGGTTTCTCAACTTCACTCTCATACATTAAATTATACAGATGATATCGCTCAAGGAGTATCAATGACTTTATTGGGAGGATATGAATACCAGAAATTTGATTTCAAAGGATATGTTGCAGGAGCACTTGGTTTCACAGTTCAGGACTTTGACAACACAAATGCATTGCAAAATTCTGATCCTGGTAGCCGTGTGATGTTCTCTTTTGCAGATCCTGTGAGTGAGCTTCAGTCATATTTTGGTAGAGCCAATTTCAATATCAATGATAAGTACTTGTTCACTGCCACAGTAAGAGCTGATGGTTCAAGTAAATTTGGAGATAACAACAGGTATGGTATTTTCCCTTCAGCCGCTTTTGCATGGAATCTTCATAACGACATAATGAGTGATGGTCCGTTTGATGAGTTTAAGGTGAGATTGGGATGGGGACAAACTGGTAACCAGGAATTCCCTGCAGGTGCCGCACAGGAAAGATATGAATTGGTTGAGCAGGGATCTCAGCAGGAAAATGCGCCTAACCCGGATTTGAAATGGGAAACGTCAACCACGATGAATCTTGGTATTGACTTCGCCATATTTGATTATGCCTTAGCAGGTACAATAGAGTATTTCACAAGGTCTACCGAAGATCTGTTACTTGATCCATTTGTAAGTGAGCCAGGTCCGGCAGTCAGAGCATGGAGAAATATTGATGGAAAGGTTGTAAACAGTGGAGTGGAATTAGGTTTAACCGGTTTCATCATGGATACAGACAACCAGCAATTAAGTATAACTGCAAATATTGCTATGCTGAACAATGAGTTCAAAGACTACTCAGGAGCACCGATTCAAACTGGTGATTTATTCGGACAGGGAATCTCGGGAACATTTATTCAGACACATAAAGAAGGATTCCCATTGAATACTTATTTCGTAAGAGAATATACAGGATTGGATGAATCAGGTAACAGTACTTATACTGATGACGGTAATACATTTTATGAATTAGGTGATCCTAATGCAAGTATGATCCTGGGTCTTTCTGCTAATTATTCTATGAATGATTTTTCAGTTGGTCTTAACTTTAACGGAGCATTTGGGCACGAATTATACAATAATACAGCAAACACTGTTATTCCAATAGGTAACCTTGGAACAAGAAACATTGATGCCGCATTGTTAGATAGTCCTACTCAGGAAAGTGTAGCCAACCCGATTACTGCTTCTTCAAGATATATTGAAGATGGAAGTTTCATTAAACTTGCGAATGCAACTGTCGGCTACAACATAGGAGATGTTGGAAAATTCAGCAATATCAATGTAACATTGACAGGGCAGAATTTGTTTGTAATAACTGATTATACAGGATTTGATCCTGAAGTAAATACAGTTAACTTAAGAAATGGCGTACCGTCTCAAGGTATTGAATATATACCTTATCCTTCGGCTAAATCATTCATCTTGAGCGTAGGTGTATCATTCTAAAACTTAAAAAAAAACAGAAATGAAAAAATATTTTTTATTTGCTTTTTTATTGATCGGCGCATTTGCATGTACAGATCTTGAAGAAGAGTTAAGAGAAGACTTAACCGCTTCCCAGGCTCTTTCAGATGTTCAGGTAGACGCCCTTCTTAATTCAGCATATGATGGATTGAGACTTCCTTACCAGGATCAAGCTCAATTCTGGGCTGCCCAGGAGCATACCTCTGATGAAGCCATCGGGCCAACAAGAGGACCTGACTGGGATGATAATGGTGTTTGGAGAGTATTACATAATCATGAATGGAATGCTGATCATGCCTTCCTCGGTGATACTTTTTCTGCATTATTACAAGTTGTATATGGTACAACAGACATTTTGAACTTTAACCCTACTTCAGAACAAGAAGCTGAAGCCAGATTCCTTCGGGCATTTGTTATGAGTTCTGTTGTTGATGGATGGGGCCAGGTTCCATTCAGAGAAGCAGGTACAAGTCTATTGGACGATGCGCCTGTATTGTCTGCTCAAGAGACAGTAGATTTCATTGTTTCGGAGTGTGATGCTATATTGGCTAATCTACCTGACGGACCTGCTAACACAGCGAATAAAGATGCTGCAAGGGTTCTTTTGATGAAAATATTGTTGAACAAGGGTGCATACTTAAGCAGGGCAACTCCTTCTTTTGATGCAGCAGATATGAACAGGGTTATAAGCCTTGCAGATGATATCATCAACAGTGGACAATACAGTTTGGCTGATAATTACTTTGACAATTTTGCTCCTAACAACACTGATCTTTCAACTGAAAACATATGGGTTATTTCCAATGAAACTGGAGTCCCTCAGGGTGGATCAGGAAATTCAGTCAGATCAAGATGGTTCTGTTCAATGCATTATAATCAAAATCCTTCAGGATGGAATGGATTTACAACATTGGGAGACTTTTATATGAGTTTTGAAGATAGTGATGTCAGGAAAAAGGCTGACTATGCAGGTGTAACTGAAGCTACTGGTGTTAATGCTGGATTCTTATTCGGTCAACAATTTGATGCAGATGGTAATCCACTAATGGACAGGAAAGGAAATGACCTTTCTTTCACGAAAGAGGTTGCTTTGAAAGAAAGCGGAGACAATCTTGAAATCACAGGAATTCGGGTTGTCAAGTATCCTCCAGATATTAATGGTGGAGATAATGTTGGTAATGACCTGGTACTTTACAGGTATGCTGATGTTTTGTTAATGAAAGCTGAAGCTGAACTTAGAAATGGAAATGCAGGTACAGCTCTAAGCATTGTTAATGACATCAGATCTTCAAGAGGCGCGAGTACATTAGGATCAATTGATCTTGATGAATTGTTGGCTGAAAGAGGACGTGAGCTTTACTGGGAAGGACACAGGAGAACCGACCTGATCAGGTTCGGCAGATTCCTTGATGCATGGGAGGAAAAACCAGCTTCCGGGGAGGAAAGGTTACTATTCCCTATTCCAACCGGATCATTGGCTTCCAATCCAAACTTGACACAAAATCCTGGGTATTAATATTTAGGATTTATCAAATAAATTTGTGGGGGTTCTTGCGAAAGAATCCCCATTTTTTATAGTATTATGCCCAAATCAGAATCAAAGGTTAAATGTTGAGATATATTTCTGAAATATGGATTCCTGCTATTTTTATTTTCCTCATAGTATCTTGTTCAGAAGAAGGAGAACAACAAAACAAATATCTTTTTGAAAATCTTTCATCTGACAAAACCGGATTAGACTTTTCCAATGATCTTCCGACAAACGTTGATCTTAACATCCTCAACTACATGTACTACTACAATGGTGGAGGATTGGCTGCAGCAGACTTAAATAATGACGATCTGATTGACCTCGTATTCAGTTCCAATCTTGGTAAAGAAAAAATATTCATCAACAAAGGTGCGCTCCAATTTGAAGACATAAGTACAAATCATTCATTTGACGGAGGAGAAAATGCATTTAGTACAGGAATTTCAATTGTTGATATCAATAATGATGGCTTATTTGATATCTATCTTTGCCAGGTAGGGAATTACAGGAACCTGGATAACAGGAACAAGCTTTTTATTTGCACAGGATTAGATGAAAACAATCATCCTGTCTATGAGGAAAAAGCTGAAGAATATGGTCTAGATTTCAAAGGATTCAGCACTCAGGCGGGCTTCTTTGATTATGACCTGGATGGAGATCTTGACATGTACCTGATGAACCATTCCTTACATCATAACGGAACTTTTGGTAAGAGAAGTTCATTTCTAAACTCTGTAGACAGTGTTTCAGGAGACAGGTTATACAGGAACGACGGAATCTCTTTTACAGATGTTTCACGCGAAGCTGGTATCTACAGCAATGTGATCGGGTATGGCCTGGGACTTGCATTTGGGGATATCAATTTCGATGGATACCCGGATATTTATGTAGGAAATGATTTTCACGAAAACGATTACCTGTATATCAATAATGGAGACGGGACATTTACCGAGGACCTTACCAACCAGATAATGCATACCAGCCGGTTTTCCATGGGTGTTGATATTGCAGATCTCAACAATGATATTTATCCAGAGATCATTTCACTGGATATGCTTCCGGAAGACCCGGTGATTTTGAAGAGATCAGAAGGTGAAGATGCACTTGATATCTTCAGATTTAAACTTGGATATGGCTATAATCATCAATATGCAAGGAACAACCTGCAATTGAATAAAGGCAATAACAGCTTCAAGGAAATTGCTGCTTTCTCCGAGGTTCATGCCACAGACTGGTCGTGGTCTCCATTGATTTTTGATTTCAACATGGATGGCAAGAAAGATATCTTCATTACGAATGGTATCCCAAAAAGAATGAATGATATAGACTACATCAATTTCATATCCGGAAACGAAATTCAGTATAAAATCCAGTTTGATCAACTCGAAACAAAAGATCTTGGGGCCATTGAAAAGATCCCTGAGATCAAGATCAAGAACAAGTTTTATTTAAATGACAAAACATTGAAATTCCTGGATGCTGAAGTACTGATTAGAAATGATAAAGAATCATATTCAAACAGTGCTATCTATGCTGACCTGGATAATGATGGAGACCAGGATGTTGTGTGCAATAATATAAACCAAGAGGCATTCCTTTATAAAAACCTGGTCGAAGAAAAAACGTATCATAAAATCAAATTTGAAGGGCCAGGGAAAAATAAATCTGGTATTGGTACAAAAGTTATTGCCTACCAGGACAATGACATCATTTATTATGAAAATTATACTACCAGAGGGTTTCAGTCATGTATGTACAATGATCTGTTAATCCCGGTTTCAGAAGGTAAAGACCTGGATTCCATAATTGTGATCTGGTATGATGGTAAATGGCAAAAAATAGATTCTCCTGTAGAAAAAAATCTGTTGATCAAATACACAGAAGCATCGGGAAATTTTGACTACCAGTCAATCCGGAAAAAAAATAATATCAAACTAAAAAAGATTACTTCAGATCATAATCTTGATTTTGCACACGAAGAAAATCCATTTGTAGAATTCAACCGTGAACCTTTGATCCCTCATTCAACGTCTTCAGATGGTCCTGCATTGGCAGTTGGGGATATTAATGGTGACAAACTGGATGACATTTTTATAGGATCTTCCAAACGAAGGAAATCAGCACTTTTTTTTCAAACTGCCACAGGCATTTTCGAAAGGAGTTCTCAGGAAGCTTTGGAACAGGATTCCATATACGAAGAAACTGATGCCCGGATTATCGATCTGGACAATGATGGTGATAATGATCTTATTATTGCCACCGGAGGAAATGAGTACCGATTGACCAGCCAATATACCACGCCATTAATTTACTGGAACAATAATGGTGAACTCACCAGGAAACCCGGTGTCCTGGATAGCATTCATACGACTTCATCCTGTATTCTTGTTGAAGATGTCAACAACGATGGATTTGCAGACCTTTTTATCGGGGGTCGCGCTGTTCCATGGTCTTATGGAGAAGTCCCTGAATCATTCCTTCTAATAAATGATCAGAATGGTTCATTTATCAATAAGACCGAGGAATATCATCCAGATCTTTCGCATACTGGAATGATCAATGGAGGGTGCTGGACAGATATCAATGGAGATGGTAAAAAAGATCTGGTCCTGGCTTTGGAGTGGAACAGAATATGTGCCTACATTCATAATGGTGATAGTTTTAGCAAACAATATCTTTCTGATGAAAGTGGATGGTGGAATTTCATTCAACCGGTCGATATAGATAATGATGGAGATACAGATCTTATCGCAGGTAATCTCGGATTGAATTCAAGACTGAAGGCTTCTAAAAAAGAACCTGTCAGATTGTATCATGAAGATTTTGATAATAATGGAAGCAAAGAACAAGTCCTCAGCTATTTCTCAAAAGGAAAAGAAATTCCATTTAGCAATATGATGGAATTGCATAAGCAGATTCCATTACTTAAAAAGAAGTTCATATATGCCAATGACTTTGCCAATGCTGATCTGAAAGAGATTTTTGGGAAAGACAAGATTGCGTCTGCAACAAAATACGAAGTTGATTATTTTTCAAATGCAGTACTGATCAATAATGGTGAAGGCAGATTCAAAACCAAGTCCCTCCCTGCAGAGGCACAATTCAGCAGCTATCACACATCTTCGCTGGTTGATCTGAATAATGATGGTCTCCAGGAAATCTTTCTGGGTGGCAATTATTATGATTGTAATATCCAGATGGGACGGTATGATGCTGATTACGGGAGCATCCTGTTTAATCATGGAAACGAAAATCTTGAATATATTCAACCTGAGGGAGATTTGTTAAAAAACCAGCTTCGTAAAATAAAGGAGATCACGCTTGCTGATGGAACAACGGCCTGGGTAATCGCAGTTAATAATCAAAGAATAGAACTGGTTAAATTAAGCTATGAAGAATAAATTTATCATAATTAGTCTTGCTGTTCTTTTTTGTTTTTCATGTCAAGAAGATCATACTCCTGATCAAGAGGAACAATTATTTAGCGAGATGAATAATGATGATTTGGGTATTGACTTCATCAATAAAATAGAAAACACCAAGTCGTTTAACATTTTCAATTACCGAAATTTCTACAACGGGGGTGGAGTTGGAATAGCTGATATTAACAATGATGGTCTATCCGATATTTTCCTGACCTCCAACATGGGGAAAAACAAATTGTACCTCAATAAAGGGGACTGGAAATTTGAAGATATCTCTGAATCTGCTGGCATTGAAGAAGCTGGAAAATGGAGTACTGGTGTTGTTATGCTCGACATCAACGGAGATAAACTCACTGACATATATGTATGCAATGCCGGGTACAAAGAAGGTTCTGATCAAAAGAATGCACTCTTTATTAACCAGGGCGACTTAAGCTTCAAGAACCAGGCAGAAGAATTTGGACTCGATGACAACGGGTACACTACTCATGCTGCTTTTGCTGACTTTGACCTTGATGGTGATCTGGATGTTTACATGTTGAATAACAGTTTCATTCCGGTAAATACATTGAATTACAGCAACAAAAGACAACTGCGCGCTAAGGACTGGCCCGTCAAGGATTTCCTTAAAGGAGGCGGCGACAAATACTACCAAAACAATAATGGAAAATTCAAAGATGTGAGTGAAGAATCAGGAATCTATGGCAGCCTGATTGGATTTGGCCTTGGTGTTACGGTAGGAGACATTAATGGAGATTCCTGGCCGGACATATATGTATCCAATGATTTCTTTGAAAGAGACTACTTGTATATCAATAATGGAAATGGTGGCTTTACAGAAGAACTTGAAGATAGAATCAACCACTTGTCACATTCATCCATGGGTGCTGATATGGCCGATATTAATAATGACGGGAACCCGGAGATCTTTGTTACCGATATGCTTCCTGATGACGAATACCGGTTAAAAACAACGACAACTTTTGATAACATTAATCTCAGGAATCTCAAAAAAAAGCAGGGTTTTTATAATCAGTTTATGCATAACACACTCCAATTGAATGATGGAGATGGGAAGTTTCATGAGATCTCATATTATGCAGATGTTGCTGCTTCTGACTGGAGTTGGGGTGCCCTGATGTTTGATGCTGATAATGACAGGTACGCCGATATATTCGTTTGCAATGGCATCTATCACGATGTCATAAACCAGGATTTTATTGATTTTTTCGCCAACCAGATTATTGCTGAAATGGCTCTGACAGGAAAAAAAGAAGAAATAGATTCTATTATCAATGAAATGCCTTCAGTTCCGATTCCAAATAAATTGTTTATGAACAGTCAAAACCTGGAATTCAGGGAAAGAGCAAAAGAACTGGGCCTTGGCAAATCCAGTTTTTCAAATGGATCTGCTTATGGAGATCTTGACAATGATGGTGATTTGGATCTTGTTGTCAATAATGTCAACCAGGCAGTTACACTCTACAAAAACAATTCAGATAAAGCTTCAATTTCATTCCGACTGGAATTTGAAGAAAATAATCCACAGGCAATCGGTTCAAAAGTTGAAGTTTACTCAGGGGAAGAGGTATTGAGTCGTGAACTTATCCCAAGTCGTGGTTTCCAGTCTTCAATTGATCACACAATTGTTATAGGTCTCGGAGATGATGAAAGTATTGATTCAATTTTAATCACATGGCCAAACCGAAAAATCACAAAATTAGATTTATTTGAAATTAACCAGATCAACAAGGTCAAATATGCATCCGGGAATGCGAAATTAAATGAACCAGAAATAAAGAAGACGAAGGCATTGCTTACCAGGCTGGATCATAATTTCATTGCCCACAGTGAAGACAATCATATTGATTTTTATTACGAAAGAAATATTCCTGTTCGATTATCAAAGGAAGGACCTGCTTGTGATATGGCAGATATCAATCAGGATGGTTATGATGATCTTGTCGTCGGAGGAGCTGCTAACCAGGTAACCCAGGTATATATGGGAAGCAAAAATGGTTTCGAAGAAGCAGACACAGTTAGTTTTGAAAAGTTCAAGGCATTTGAAGATACCTTTGTGAAATTTTTTGATGCAGATAATGACGGAGACCAGGATTTACTGATTGGCAGTGGTGGTAATAATCCAACTTATATCGCCCGGGCATTTCGTGACAGGATATATATGAATGTTGATGGCAAGTTTGAATTAAACTTTAATGCCTTACCAAAAAATGCCTTTAACACCTCTGTTATTTTACCACATGATTTTGATAGTGATGGTGATCTTGATCTTTTCGTGGGCAGCAGAAGTATTCCGGGCCAGTATGGATTAAGCCCGGGTAGTTTTATTTATATGAATAATGGGAAGGGTCAATTTTACGATGCTACGCAGGAACTGGTTCCGGAATTGTCATTTGCAGGCATGGTGACTGATGCAGTATGGGCAGATATATTGCCAAATGACGGAAAAGAACTGGTAATTGTCGGTGAATGGATGGCCCCAAAAATCCTGTCTTTTAATGGTACCAGATTTGATATCATTGAATCAAAACTGTCTGGTTATGCCGGGTGGTGGCAATGTATTGAAGCATCAGATATAAATGGTGATGGTGTTGTTGATTTGGTCATCGGCAACCTTGGGGATAATTTCTACCTGGAAGCCGACGCAGAAAACCCATTACTCCTTTGGATAAATGATTTTGATCAGAATGGATCGATTGAAAAAGTCATTTCAAGAAGAGTAGGTGGTAAGGATGTCCCGGTGGCCATGAAAAGAGATATTACAGATCAAATCAACAGTCTGAAAAAACAGAATCTTAAGCATGAAGATTATGCATCAAAAAGCATCCAGGAACTATTCACCAGGGAGCAGCTGGAAAAAGTTACACTTAAACAAATCAATTATTCCAGGAGTATTATTGCATTCAATAATGAGGATGGTGATTTTATAATTTCAAAAATGAATAAGGAAGCGCAGTTTTCCTGTATAAATGATATCATTTGTGAAGATGTCAACCTGGATGGTCTGACTGATGTCATTATAGCCGGAAATAACCATGGTTTTCTACCTCAGTTTTCTCAATTGGATGCATGTCGGGGAAAGGTTCTTATGAATAAAGGCAATGGCATATTTGATGTTTTATCC
>JAHHJO010000344.1:0-2048 GCA_018680275.1 Bacteroidia bacterium | reverse complement strand
CCTGTCGACCTGGCGACTTTCAGGAAGTATAAGAAACTGGAACTATACACCTCGATGGATATGCCAATGATAAATCAATGGTTTGAAAATCATCCTGACGCCATCCTCGTTACAGACAAGGTGAATGATCCGGAAAGTTTTGTGCCATTGTTCACAGATCCTTCCCGCCTTATGATGGAATTGTTTTCATGGGATGCTTGTCGCAAAGCAAAGCAGATGGGCATAAAGGATGTTATACTCTCGGAGAATGTGTTCCAGGAAATATGGAATGATGATGATAAGATTCCAACCTTGAAGAGGGAAGGGGTTGAATATATTGCAGTGTCCCGGCGGACGATTGATAATAATCCGGATCTGTACATTAGAATCAAGAATGCCGGAATTAAAGTCTTTGCATTTCATGTCACCTTTGATATGCTCAAGGATGAAGCGTATATGGTAAGGGAGGGTATGGATCGCTGTTACGGTTTTTATGCTGACGAATGGACATTGACAAATTGAATGCTATCCGACTGCTTGACTGTGACTGATTAATCAAATCGTTTCTAACTTCAGGCTTCCCAGCCAAGCCATTTTCCCTGTTATGCGACAAAGTCTTTTATATCAGATTTTTATAATCTTTCTTGTGATATGATTGCCTGTTGTTTCATCTTTGATCAGGAGAAAATATATTCCATTGGATAATTCTGACACATCAATTTTATGACATTTGTATATGTTGGAATCTACTAAATGGTGGATCGCTCCGTTTACATCAAAAAGAACTAACTGAATTGATGAAGTAGTGAGATTTTCCCCACAAATTTGAATGAAATCTGAAGTAGGATTTGGTGATGTCGTGATATTGAATTCAAATTCCAGTGCTTTTTGGGAAGATGTTTGGATTATACCATTAATGTCATAACGAGAAAAGAACTTCCAGATCTCTTCAGATGCATCGATATCATAGTTAGTGACTGGAAAGTTAATGATACTTCCCGGCCATGTATGACCACCATTTTCAACTAAAAATAATTCTGTTGTGACGCCCCGGTCCCCATTGGTATATACAAAATGTTCAACAGTGCTTTGATCGGACATATTGATATCTTCAATAGATGTTATTGAAGGGTTAGTGTTACAATTATTAATCCCTACCCAATATTCCATGACCTCATCAATGGATTTGCTTATAACTCCACCTTCATAAGGTACGGTTCCATCATCAGTCCCATGAATTTGAAGAACAGGCATAGGATGTTGTGGGTTACAGTTTTCAAAAGTTGGTAATGACATTGCGCCGGTAACAGATGCAATGGCTGCAATACGGTCACTTAGCTGACAGGCTAATTCGTAACTTATAAATCCACCATTTGACATACCTGTACTGTAAATGCGCTCTTCATTTATTAAATAATCTAATGTTAATTGATCAATCAGGGCATTGGTGAAACCAACATCATCAACCTGGCTAGTTCCCCATCCTACATTAAAGTGAGTATTGCCAACAAGATCTACAGTACCATTAGGGTGTGCTATGATAAATCCCTCGCGATCAGATATTGAACGAAAATCACCATAGTTCATTTGCTGAAAAGCATTGCTTGTGTAACCATGAAAATTTAGTACCAAAGGAACTGGATTATTCTGGTCATAGGATTCCGGAATATATACTATATAACTGCGCTCAATACCATCATGCATCAAAGTAGATGTAATGGTTTGCTGCGCCTGAATGGTATTTACGAAGAATAAGAGAAGCAAGTATGATTTTGTATAGCTTAATAGTTTCACGGTCAAATTTTCAGGTAAGATAATAATAATGAAGGACGCGTTGCACTTGCCTTCATTATGCATAGGTAAAGGGAGTATATTATTTTGACATAAGGTATAAGATTACAGGCTTGCTTGGGGATGTACTTCTATTGAAGGACAACTTGATTTTGCACGTTCAATTACATTGCCACTTAAACCAGGACTTCCACTTCAGTGGTCTGCAATACTTTTTCAGCATAGCTCGATTCATCGTCACGCGTGATTGTAAAACCTCTTTTCCTGAACATATGAAG
>JAHHJO010000353.1:0-4144 GCA_018680275.1 Bacteroidia bacterium | reverse complement strand
CTTTAAGGCCACGATCCCTGGATGTCTTCGCATAGTCAAACATTCGGTCAGGCGTACGATGGGCAGAGACAACTGTCATCTCGAAATCTACACCAAATTCTTTCAATACATCTGCAGCGGCCTGCATGATATTGAGATCTGAATCCGACCCCATAATAATTCCAACTTCCATAATTGTTATGCTTTTACTTTTAAACTGGATTTCACAAATTCTATTTTCTCGTCAAGGACGTTATCATCATTTTCCAGGATATTGACATGCCCCATTTTTCTTAATGGCTTTGTTGTTTTCTTACCATAAAGATGTACATATACATCATCCAAAGATAATACTTGTTCCAATCCTTCGTAGATCGCATCACCCGTATAGTCTTTGTCTCCTAATAAGTTTATCATAACAGCCTGCTTGTATTGTTCAATTGGATTGAGTGGCATATTCATAATACTTCTCAGGTGAATTTCAAATTGGGAATAGTTGGAGGCATTTAAAGTATGATGGCCTGAGTTATGTGTCCTGGGTGCAATTTCATTTATCAGGATGTCACCGTTTTTAGTAAGAAAAAGTTCAATGGCGAGAATTCCTGTCATGCCAAGTTTGTCTACGATTTTTTCAGCCAGTTCGATACATCGTTTGTTTATGTCCTCACCGATCCTGGCCGGGCTTAAGAGGTAGTCAAGCAGGTTGCCTTCAGAATTGAAGACCATTTCCACAACGGGGAATGTTATTTTTTGCTTTGACTCGTTGACAGCAATGCTGATTGCAAGTTCTTTATCGATATCTACCAGGGATTCAATTACAGATGAAGTATCCATTAATTTTGAATCATCTTGTGATGATCGGATCAGGCTTACACCTCTGCCATCATAGCCTTCAGTTCTTGATTTTTGGACGAATGGATATTTCAAATGTCCATCCTCTATGAGTTGCAGGATTGCAGCTTTATTATCTGCAAGAATAAATTCTGATGTAGGCAGATTGTTCTTTTTGTAAAATTGTTTTTGAGTGCCTTTGTCCTTAATCAATTCAATGACACTGGCCTGGGGATAAACTCTTTTTCCTTCTGATTCCAGGACCTTTAATGCATCAGTATTGACGTTTTCAATTTCTATTGTGATGATATCCATTTGTCTGCCAAAGTTCAGTACGTCATCATAGTTATTGAAGTTGCCAGTGTGAAATGAAGGACAAACCTGTCCTGCCGGAAATGAAGGATCGGCATCAAGAAAATGTAAGTCAACAGCATAGGGGATGCTTTCCTGGGCGAGCATCCGTCCCAACTGACCTCCCCCGAGCACGCCAAGTTTTTTGTTTTTCAAAACGCAGTTCAATTTTTAATGCAAATGTATTTTAATATTTCCATGCTTGATTATAATACATATAATATATTGCAATCAATAAGTAAGAGCATGTCAAAAACAATAATAAGGAACGCAAAGATTGTCAATGAAGGAACAATTTCTGAAATGGATGTTTTGGTTTCTGGACAGCGGATTGAAAAGATAGATCTTTCCATAGACGGCAACTACCAGAATGAGATAGATGCGTCTGGAAAAATGCTTATTCCGGGAATCATTGATGACCAGGTACATTTCAGAGAACCAGGGCTGACGCATAAAGCTGATATTGCTTCAGAATCTCGTGCGGCGGCTGCAGGTGGTGTGACATCTTTTATGGAAATGCCGAATACTAAACCCACCGCAACAACCCAGGGGAGATTACAGGATAAGTATGACATTGCAGAAAAGACATCTACAGTAAACTATTCTTTTTTCATGGGTGCCTCTAATGAAAATATTGAAGAAGTACTCAAGACTGACAAAGAAAAAGTTTGTGGCGTAAAGGTCTTTATGGGTTCAAGTACCGGGAATATGCTGGTTGATAATGAGGAAACACTGAATAATATATTTTCAAAAGTGGATATGCTCATAGCCACACATTGTGAGGACGAAGCAACCATCAGGAATAACAATAAAAAGATCATCGAACAACATGGCGAAGGCATCGATGCGACCTTTCATCCGATCATCAGGAATACAGAAGGATGCTACCTGTCTTCTTCCCTTGCTGTGGAACTTGCTCGTAAGCATGGTGCACGATTACACATACTACACATCAGCACTGCCAGGGAAATTGAATTGTTTGACAACCACATTCCCCTTCTTGACAAGAAGATAACTGCAGAGGTATGTGTGCATCATTTAAGCTTTGATTCTTCACAATACCCCGAGTTAGGCAACAAAATCAAATGCAATCCAGCTATAAAATCTCCCGAGGACAGGAAAGCCTTGTTAAAAGCACTCAAAGATGGTTACTTCGATGTCATTGCTACTGATCATGCGCCCCATACAGCAGAGGAAAAATCCCAGGCTTATATGAAAGCACCTTCCGGGTTACCATTGGTGCAACATAGTCTGACAATGATGCTGGATTTTTATCATCGTGGTGAACTAAGCATGGAGTTTATTATTTCAAAAATGTGTCATGCACCGGCTGATCTATTCAGAATCAGAGACAGGGGATATATCAGGGAAGGTTATTATGCAGATTTGGTCCTGGTCGATCCAGATTATTTATGGACGATTGACAAATCGAATATAGCCTATAAATGTGGGTGGTCTCCACTCGAAGGAAGGACTTTTAAAGGAAAGGTAATGTCTACCATGGTCAATGGAGAATGGGTCTATGAAAACGATGAATTTACCGGGATTAAGTCCGGTCAACGATTGTTATTCAACAGGTAAGCAAATATCATCCAGGCTCATGGCTGTATCGAAATAATATCTTCCCCGTTCGTTCATCTTTAATTTGCCAACGGCATGGACAGGATCATGCTCAAAGAAGACATATACGTTTTCCTTGACGGCAAAATCATAAAATACCTGGCGTTCTTCAAGTGTTACCAATGGTCTGATATCATATGCCATAACATAAGGTTTCCTGGCATGTAAACTAGACGGCATCAGGTCGGCACCATAAACCAGGATATTTCCATTTGGTAAATGGATATGGGGTATCATCATAGCTTCTGTATGCCCATTTGAAAAACTTACGCTGAAGTTTTCAAATAGTTTATAACCTTCTACTGTGGGTACAAATTTTAAGACCTCCTGGTCTCTTAACGGCACAAAATTCTCTTTCAGAAATGAGGACTTTTCTCTTTCGTTCGGTGTGTATGCCCAGTCAAAATGATCCTTATTAGACCAGAATGTCGCATTTCGGAAAGCCGGCACTATCTGTCCGTCTTGATTCCTTATCAATGCGCCACCAACATGGTCAAAGTGCAGGTGGGTAATAAATACATCTGTTATATCATCCGGAGATAGATGTATGTCTGCCAGTTCACTATGAATGGTTTCTTTTCCATGAGGCTCAAAAAAACTCATGAATTTTTCATCTTGTTTATCTCCCAACCCGGCATCAATTAAAATCTTTCTGTCTCCGTCTTCAACCAAAAGACATCGCATAGCCCAGGTACATAGGTTTCTTTCATCGGCCGGGTTCAGTCTGTTCCAGATTGATTTTGGAACAACACCAAACATGGCACCCCCGTCAAGTTTGAAATTACCGGAATTAACGATGCTCAATTTCATTAAAAACCTATTTTACCTGATGGTGTAGAAAATGATTTTTGCATGTGGATCATTTTAACAGCCGTGACAGCTGCTTCTGTTCCTTTATTGCCATGCTTTCCGCCAGCACGTTCAAGTGCCTGGTCCATGGAATTGACAGTCAGGAGACCGAAAATGACAGGTTTTCCTGAGACCAGCGACAATTGTGTTATCCCATTTGCAACTGCCTGGTTGATATATTTATCATGGCTTGTATCACCTTTAATAACGCACCCAAGACAAATGACTGCATCCGGAGATTTGAATTTTAGCAAGGTCTTGGCAGCTACTGGAAGTTCAAAAGCACCAGGGGTATGGATAATAAAAATGTCTTCTTCTGCGACGTCCAGGTTCATTAATGTTTCCCTGGCCCCGTTTAAAAGAGCAGAAGTGACAGAGTCATTCCATTCTGAAACTGCAATACCAATTTTGTATCCTTTACCTGACGGGCATTGATCAAGCTTGTACTCAGAGAGATTTTTTTTTCTTGGAACCCAATATTGTTGATTAGGAGTCAGAAAGATTGGCGATCATC
>JAHHJO010000253.1:0-2433 GCA_018680275.1 Bacteroidia bacterium | reverse complement strand
CAGTATAACTGGGGATCATCCTGGTCATTACAGGATCCAAATGCAATGCGTTGGATTTTTTGATCAAAAGCTGGTTCTTGAATACCAGGATGAACAATGTGCACTTGAGTGCTATCCTTGCATCCAGTGATCATGAGTAAAGAGCAAACTAAAATTATTATTGTCCTAACCAAAGCAATTCATTTTTTCAAATATAAATTAGTATTCATTCTGTTTCTGACGCAACGACATTAAAAATTAGTTAATTGATAACTAAACTTATCCGGTGAAAGTACTATTTATATTATGAGCTTAGTCCTGTCATTATTTACATTATAAATATTTATCATATGAATAATTACACAACCAGAGAACAGATCGTGGAAGTAATCAATCGTCTTTTCTATTATACGGATTCACAAAACTGGCTTGCACTCCAGGATGAGGTATTTTCATCTGAAGTCGTATATGATATGAAATCTATGGGAATTGAAAAAATTATGATATTAGATCCGGTAGAGATATGCAACATGTGGAAGAAGGGATTTGAAGGTCTTGATGCAATTCACCATCAATCCGGAAATATCATTGTTAACATTTCTGACAATATAGCAGAAACAAAGGTATACGCTGTAGCCAGTCATTACAAGGCAGCCGCAACTCAAGGTTGCACAAGAACTTATACCGGTGATTATAATATCGGGCTTAAAAAATCACCAATTGGTTGGAGGATAAACAAGTTTAAGTACAATTTGAAATTCACTGAAGGAAACACGGATCTTAATTAATAACTATTATTACAAAGTAAATCAATCTCATCAATCAACTATGAAAACATCTAAAATTCTTAAAATCTTCTATGGTGGCTTCGAGCTCGAAAATAAATATTCGAATATCGCTTTATTGTTGTTAAGGATATATGCAGGCATTACCATGATGAGTGTTGGTTTGGACAAAACCCCACTCCCGGAATGGATGACTGAACAGGTTGTCTCAATAGGTTTTCCTTTCCCGGTTATGTTTGCGTGGTTGGCCTGCTTCAGTGAATTTGCCTTCGGTGCTATGCTTGCCCTCGGGTTATTTACACGTATCTCCTCTGTATTCATCGGAATCACCATGGCTGTCGCTTCTTTCGGGTTTCAGAAGGTTCTTCCATTTGTTGATATGCATATTGCTCAGCACTACGTTTGGACAACTTTACTATTTATGGTCTTTGGAGGAGGAAAGTATGCATTGGACACATATGTCCGAAATAAAGTAAGTAACGGCTTCAAGGGATATGTATTAACAGGATTTCTTGTTTTGACCGGACTATTCGCTTACAGTATGTACGCAGAATTTACTTCCCAGGAACAGCTTGAAACAGAAGAATCTTTTGTTATTGACTCTGTGAATGTTGCTGGCACATTTAATGACTGGGATCCAGGCAGTAACTCCATGTTACCCATTGGAGACAGTATATATCAATTTGATCTGCAAGCAGACAAGAACCAGTTAATCAATTTCAAATTCACTGCCAATGGAAGCTGGGATTATAATCTCGGAGAAATAGATCAGAAAGAAACAGGCTTTCCGGTAATTGGCAAGGCCATTCCTGATGAGAATAATAACACATCTAATATCCAGGCCTACCTTCCTGATTCAGGAATGTACAGGATAATCCTGAATCTAAACAATTTTGAATATTCGGTTGACGAGGCAAATTGAATCATTGAACCAGAATAGTTTCTTTTTTAAAGTGTCCCGATTTGAAATATATCAAGGATTAAGATTACAATATTTCTTTTGAGTGATTGTCATCTCTCCCCCCTTGACATGGAAAGGAATTTTATGCCCAAGATTCAAAATTTCAATCATTCCTTGCTAACTTGAAATAACTTACTTTCAAACCATGAAAAATTTCAGTTTAGTATTTCTTCTTTGTTGTACATTTTGCTATTCACCGATTCATGGCCAGATCACCGATGCGCTGATCCAGGAATATGAAGATGGTCTTGATCATCTGGTGAATGAAGTCGGTGCTGTTGGCATGGCCATGGCTATCAAACAAGGTGATGATATTTGGTCCGGAGCAAGAGGTATCAGTTCTATTATAGATCCTTTATCCGTGAATCATCCCCTGGCATTAGGAAGTATTACAAAAACTATAGTGTCTGCATGCATCCTGCAGATGATGGAAGAAGGCAAACTTGACCTTGGAGATCAGATCGGTGACTATCTGCCAACCTATCCCAATGTATTACCAACAATAACTATCGAACAATTACTCTACCATACAAGTGGACTTTATGACTACACTAATAATATAGCATATGGCAATACCACGATTTTACTAGACCCGTCCGGCATTCAAATTCCCGATCAGATCATGGAAAATTTTGTGCTTACTTCGAATTTTAGTCCGGGCGTCAAGCAGGAATATTCAAATACCAATTATCTCCTATTGGGTATGAT
>JAHHJO010000273.1:0-5296 GCA_018680275.1 Bacteroidia bacterium | reverse complement strand
GTCTTTGGTATTGAACATCAATGTCCTGAAATCCGTCATGCGTACCCTCAAATACATCAAGCTCATTACCTGGGTTCCACAACAGGACTTCTGGATTCGGGAGATTTTTAAATTTACCAAATCCACTGCCTCCTTTGTTGGAAGTCCACTCTTTGCCCTGGAGGACATCATCGACGAGTGCTACATTTTTTACAAGGGAATTCTTGAATAATTCAAGATCCTGCAGGGAGTACCTGACCTGGTAGTTTGGTAATATAACCTGGCCATTTGACATGGCCTGGATACCCAGCATGTCCCCATGCTGATGATCTGGTTTTTGAGTATCAAGTCCAGCAGAAATGATCATCATGTTGTCATCTTTATTCCATCCTTCACGCATGATATAATAATGTGTTTCAGGAAATGACAAGGAACCGTAAACAGGTTTCTTCTTATCCGGGGCTTCAAGCGTTGTGAGTTGCTGTTCGTCTACAAACCAATAGATGCCGGAATCAACTTTGTCATTTGCAAAGTACCCGAATACAGGGTCTTCGAATAGTAAATACCCCAGGGTCATAGTTCCCGAAATGTCGTTCTTATCTGCCCATGGAATTTCAGTGTCATCTTGCAATACCGGTGCACTTTTGTCCGGGTAAGCAATTTTCACCAATGTTGAAAACAACATTCTCAGTTTGTTCTCCCAGCTTGAGTCTATCTCTATGTCACTCTTTTTTGCCAACTGGTAGACATAGAAATAATTCTTGATGTCACTCATGTGGTAATGGACTGATCTTTCAAACTGGAAACCATCTTTGTTGACCTCCTTTTCGAGATGTTCCGATAACCTCTGCATAGAACGATCAAGCCACAAGTCTGTTCCTTTAAAATCTCGTAGCAGGATAGAGAGCATTGCAAGAGCTGACATTCCTCTTGTCTGGTGATTGCCTGGTCTGAATTTATCATTTCTTTCAAACAGGTGCTGTCCATGTTGAAGCAGGGTAGCAATAGTATATAGCTGGTCTTCATGATCATAGGCCTTTTCGTTCAGAAGAAGATTATGGATCCATAACCAGTTAAGAATACGATACCCTGATCTGAAAACTTCATATACACCATTTCCATCTTCAATTTTTTCGTATGCACCTTTTTCATAGGCATCATTCAGTGAATGCATCTGACCGGTAAAATATTCGATATATTTCCCGTCTCTTCCATCATTAAAATAATGCAATATGATATCAACCATTTTATGCTGCCTGGCCAAATGTCTCAAGGCATAGGCATTGACCTCTTTTCCATTCTGGTAATTAAAAGGCAGTTTCCATGGCGTGTCGGCCAAATATTTCCCAAGATGATCCTCTGCTCTGCTTTTGTGCCTATCCTGGTTCCCATATAATTCATTATAACGACTGATCCTGTTGTCGACATTATTATGGTCATAAAAAAACCGTTCCGAAAACCTGGATTTGAAGTATTCCGCTAATTGTACGGAAGTCAATACCCCTGTTTCATTGATCTGGTTTTTAATCTCCTCTTTCAGAATATTCTGCAGTTCATTCGTTTCAAGGACTTTGTCAGAAGGGATGATTTGGGCATCCATCCTGGGCACCAGGCAACATGAGATAAATAATAATATTATGATAGATTTATTCTTCATATCAATAAAGGAGATTAAGTTTCAGATTTTCTTCAACGATAATTTTACCGGAATTACTGAAGTTGTTGTTGGAATGGCTGTTGTTTTTTGCACCCCATAACCTGGCTGCCAGTTTCACACGATTATTTTTAAAGCTATTTCCAGAAATGTCTACGTTGATGATACCATAAGTATTGATCAGCATGCCATTTTTTTCCTTACCCCCGCAATTAGTAAAATTGCAATTTTGAATTTTAAGATTACCTCCAACTGTCGATTCATCATATCCGCCACGATAATAGTCAATGACATTCTTATCAATATTCATGAATGTACATTCTGCAATGAATATATTCTCTGCATTATATTCTCCTTTATCTTCTGTTTCCTCGGATAACTCGATACCATTGTTACAATTCATAAGTTCTGTGCCCATGAAGGATATGTATTCAGAGAATGAATACTTGTAAGCTTTGAGAATAAAGTCGAAATCTGAAATGATACAATCATTCACATTAAGATTGTACAGGCTCGACATGTTTTCCTTCAGACTTGCAAATGCATAATTAGTCTTGTTCCCTGACAATTTGATCTTTTCTAATTTTAGATCACCCTTCGGATTCATTTCAAATAGTGGAGTGGCTTTTTCACCCATGTATTTAATTTGCGGGATATCTTCTCCATTTGATGATTTGATAATGATTTTCTTGTCGATAGTCAGTGGTGCATTTATTTCGTAAACACCGGCATTCAGTATAATGATATCCCCTGGTTTGGCTTTTGAAATTGATTCATTCAGATCATTGGTCGGTGAAAGTGTAATAGTGTTTGAAGAACTGTCCGATTCTGAGTCAGTATACCATGAGGGGCCATATTTTTCTGTATCAAGGATGCCGGGAGATGTCGACGAAGCTGATAAAATTGCACCAGGTGAGTTGTTTTCTTGTCTGCTGTTTCCAAAAAGGTCAAGACTGATTTTGTCAAATTCAAAACCATTATATAAATCCAGATCTGAAAGCTCAGTTTCTGGTGCAAAGATATTCTCTTCTATCTCCTTTAATTCAAAGGAGTTTTGAACGAGCGATTCCTGGTTAGAAAATTCATTATCCTGCTTGTTGATATAATTTGATTTAAATAGAATCCCATCAAGTTTGTCATGAGCAACTATCGGTAATCTATTCGGGCTACTGTTGTAAATTAGATTATTGGCTACTGTCGTTCTGATTGGACGTGCAGATCTTATTTCAGAAGCAGGAAGTACATCTTTCTGATCGATATTTGAACCGACTCCAAACTGTAAGGGAGATATACAATCGATCCAGGAATTATACGCCACAAGCACATCTGTGACCTGGATATATCGATTCAGCGGCGATTTTGGGATGCCGTTCATAACAGCCAAAGGACTTCTGAAATTTTCGCCTTTGAGTTTATAGAAATAATTATTGGTTACAGTATGACCTGAGCCGATAAGCCTTATTCCTCCAATGTTATTATTGTTTTCATCGCCAATGAAGTAGTTGCCGTCGAGCAAACAGTAATTCCCATGACGTGTAACCAATGATCCTTCACTTTTATAAAAGACATTGTTCCTGAATTCATTAAAATTAGTTTTACTGGAAATGACTTCAACTTCACCATTGCATCGGTCAAAGAGGTTGTTGGCCACAAGAGTATGGCTTGGTGCCATGGAAGTGAAACTGTTACCAATTTGAATCGTTTCTGCACTGGGACCACCTTTCGGAGGACGCGGGCCAAAATGGTTATTGGTGATTTTATGATAATTATAAATGCTTTGATTGCCTTCCAGATCAACCCGTATTGTTGGTCCCCTGTTTGACTTCCCGGCAAGATAGCAATGGTCCAGTTCATTATTCCTGCCATGAAACAATACCCAGAGATCACTTTTATTCCTCTGTGGCTTATTGAAGTCTTCAATCACACAATTTCTGACAATACAATGATTCGCAACATTTTCACTATCCTTCCCAAATCTTATAACAGCGCGAGAAGGAGAATATCCGTCTTTAAAATGCAGCCCATCTATTATAATGTAGTCTCCGCCCAGGATTATACTCGATTGACCTGTAAGCATAACTTTGCCGGGCGTTTCTGCCTGTAATGTAATTGGTGCAGAACTGGTGCCACTACTGTCAATGAAGATACTTGCATCATTCCATGTTCCGTCAGCCATGACGATCACATCACCGGGTTTTACCTGACTAAGTGCAGATGACAATTCTGAGTTGTTATTCACTTTCAACTCCTTGCCGTGGTTTCCTGTTTGACAGGATGAGACTATGAAGGAAAGGATTATAATCAATGTATAGAATGGCCAATTTGATTTAGATAATTTCATCTCTAGCTGTTTTTCCATAGTTGTTTAATTTTTTGGAGGTCAGAACGCATGGCTTCAAATACTTTACTTTTATCAACCGTCAATATCCTGTTTCCTTTTTCAGCACCACCCAGGGGATATTCCAGGTGTAAAATGACTGGTACATTTATATTGAATTCTTTTAAAAGTTTGAAATACTGTTGGAAGTCAACCATGCCTTCGCCGATCGGGGTGTTTACAATTTTCCATTTTCCATTGACAAGTCCCCATTTAAAGTCTTTTAATACTATTGTTTTTATAAGCGGTGCCAGTAGTTTAAAACCATTGGTCCATGATCGTCCGCCTTCTGCCACAGCATGCCTGATATCATATTGAGCACCCATGAATTGAGAATTGCTGTCTTTTAAAATATTGTATACTTCCCAGTAAGAAGCCCCGATCTTGGTGCCTGAATGGTTTTGGTAGGTTCCAATGATATCATACTGTTTATTAAGTTCTGAGATCGCATTTATTTTGTCTTGATAATAATCAATCGATTGGAGAAGGTTTTTATCTTCTAAATAATTGTACCAGTTCAGCCTGTAATATTTGATGCCGTTCTGGGCAGCAGTTTTGATAAGCTGCTTGTCGACCACCTTGTCAATGTCCTCTACTTTAGTTGTTATAATATCACAATCTATTCCGGAACTCCTGATATCTTTAAGTGCCTCAGGTAGTTCAGCAGGGGCTTTATTGGGATCAACATGTCCATTTTTCCTGACTGTAAGATCGATGCCATCGAAACCCAGATCCTTGGCTATCATTCCGGTTTGCTTCCAATTCAGAAATTGTAAGTGTTTGGAGAATATATAAATCCTGAGCTCATTTGGTTCTCCTGGAGATAAACTTACAGGATGAAGTAAGTTGTAGAATGGATATAAGACAGAAGCGGAGCTAAAAAATCTTATCATATTTCTCCTGGTCATCATACTTTGTCTGATATCTAAGTATATATTTAAATTGGTTGACCAATATAAGCATAAAAAGCATTATATCTCCAATTATTATGGTCACTTCACAAAATACTATATCAGTAAATATTACGAAACAGAAGTCCTTTACCTTATATTCTTGTAAAACATGGTATCTGAGCTTAAAATAATTTTGTAAAAAGATTATTTGGGAATATGAAACTTAAATACTAGATTTGGTCAACCAATAATTGGTAAACCAATTTTACGTATCAAAACAATGTTAGAAAACCTGAATAAGATCCAATTAAAAAATCCTGTAGATCTCATTATTTCCCAGATAAAAGATTTAATCAGCGAGGGTCAGATAAAGCCAGGTGAAAAGCTGCCACC
>JAHHJO010000184.1:0-4724 GCA_018680275.1 Bacteroidia bacterium | reverse complement strand
ATTCCTGGTCAGAGGCAACGGTGTTGTTTATGATACATTTGAATATGGAGAAGTCTCATATGAAATTGGTCCGCTCTCAGGTGACTGCTCTACCATTTACCAATTTACTGTGGAAGATATTGATGATCCAGATTGTGAAGCATACTATGAATTTGACCTACCGGTCTGTTGTATACCACCAGAATGTAAAATTCAGGTTGATGATGTTGTTCAACTCGCATGTGACAGCAGTGGCTTCAGGCAAATTCAATTTTCATTAATAACCGAGAATATTGGAAGCCTTGGTTTTGATGTCTTTTTCATGGGTGTTCCTATCGCACATTTCGATTATGGATTCAACAATTATGTTATCTCAATACCAGGTAATGAATTCATCTCATTAAAAGTAGCTGACACTGAATTTCCTGACTGTTTTGACAAATGGATTATTGATGTTTCACCTTGTCTTGTTCCTGTCATTTGCAATTATAATGATTTTGACATCACACTTGAATTTGAATGCACCAGTGATACGACTTACAATGCTCTATTATTTGTTGCGTATACAGGCACTGATGACAGCCTGTATGTCTATCTAGATGATCAGGCACCGGAATTGAGGGCTGTCAAGGACTTCCCTGTCATTTACCCGGACATACTGGTTTCAAATGAATTATATGTCTTTTATGCACATGAACAGGATAATCCTTTCTGTTTTAACGGCACTGAATGGAATGATCCGCCGGACTGTTCCAATTATACTGACTGTAAAATAACAGATGTATTTGCAGAATTACATGACTGCAATACCATCTCAAATATGCAGATGGTTGACATCGAATTCAATGTAGAAAACCCGGTTTCGGATTCATTTATCATACAAGGGAATGGTGTCATTTTTGATACATTTACTTACGGTCAATTATTCTATACAGTTGGTCCCATTGAAGTCGACTGCCAGACGAATTTTGAATTTATCGTTGTCGACCTGGAAGAACCGAATTGCATCGGTGAATTTGTTTTCCCTGAAGCTCCTTGCTGCGAATGTGAATATTATGATTTCGTTGTAGATCCCGGCAATTGCACAGGAGATGGACTTTATGAACTATATCTTGATTTTGAATATGAAAATGTCGTTGATGATTACTTTGATGTGTATAGTGACGGGCAATTTGTTGGTATTTACGCCTACGATGATCTCCCTATAACAATCGATGAATTTCCTGAATCAGAAAATACATTTGATATTATTACAATCTGCGATAATGATAATCCCGATTGTTGTACAGACTTTGAATTTTCCGGGCCGGATTGTATGCAAGATGAATGCATGATCTCGAATGTATTTGCTGAAAGTACGCTTTGCAACGATGCCGGCAATGTATTTGTTGACATTGAATTCATTGTCCAAAACCCGGGAAGCCAGGGATTTATGATTCTTGGAAACGGCGTTAATTATGGAAGCTATCAATATGGTCTTGCAACATATACCGTCGGTCCTATTGATGGAGACTGTACAACGATATATGAATTTATTATACAGGATATTGAAAACCCTGACTGCTCAGACTTTTTTGAATTCGATGATCCGATATGTTGTGACTTAGAATGCGAGATATCAAATATCGTTGTGAACCCTGTCGAGTGTACTGGAGACGGCTTATTCTCTTTGTTCCTGAACTTCCAGTATGAAAATGTACAGGATAATATATTTTCTGTGTATTCAGGCAATACTTTTATTGGGACATACCTTTATTCCAGTCTGCCTGTCTTGATCCAGAGCTTTCCGGAAAGTGATAATGCATTAGATATCATAACTGTCTGTGCTGACAATAATCCTGATTGCTGCGAGACGATTGAATTCTCAGGATTGGACTGTATGGAAGATGATCCCGAATGCCTCATTTATGATCTGTCAGTTGATCCGATTCTATGTACCGGGGATGGTTTGTTTTCAATCTGGGTAGAATTTGCTTTCCAGAATCCGACGAATGACTTCTTTGATGTATTCTCGGGAGATCAAAATATCGGGACATATCCATTCAGCAATGTCCCACTCATCATTGAAGACTTTCCGGCAGGTGATGATGAAAATGAACTAATAACCATTTGTATAAATGACAACGAAATGTGTTGTGCTGAACTCGAATTCCAGGGACTGGAATGTGTCGAGGAATGTGCAATCTGGGATATCGTGGTTGATCCGATTGAGTGCACCGGTGACGGGCTCTACTCTATTGTACTGGATTTTGAATATGAATACAACACCAATGATTTCTTTGAAGTCTTTTCTTCCGGAGTATATCTGGGTCTTTTTCCCTTTGAAGATTTGCCGGTAACAATATTGGATTTTCCCGAGCGGGATGCTGAGTATGATATCATAACTGTATGTCAGAACGACACAGATAACTGTTGTGCTTCACACGAATTCATAGGACTGGATTGTACTGAAGATCCAATATGCCTTATATCAGATGTTGAAATTGAACTGGTTGAATGCACAGGTATTGGCACTTACTCAATGTACCTTAACTTCAGTTATGAAAACGTCACTAACAACTTTTTCGAAATTTTTTCGGATGGCAATTACGTCGGGACATATGCCTATGAAGATCTTCCTGTCTTGATCGAAGCTTTTCCCGAACGTAATGCAGAGTTTGATTTTATAGTTATTTGTGACAATGACAATCCAGCCTGCTGTTCAGGATTTGAATTCCTTGGCTTAAATTGTGAAGAAGAAGAAAACTGTGAAATAACAGGAATATTTGCAGAAGCCGGCGAATGCAATGATGAAGGACTTGCATATGTAGATATAGAATTCGATGTCGATAATCCGGGAACTTTGGGATTTGTTATACGTGGAAATGGTGTATTGTATGATACTTTTGAATACGGCCAACTATTCTATACCGTGGGTCCGGTTGAAGGAGATTGTGAAACCTTATATGAATTCCTTGTTATTGATCTGGAAAATCCTGACTGCAGCAGCGAGTATATTCTTGAGGAAGAAATCTGTTGCGAGATGGAAGAATGTATTATCTATGATGCCGCAGGAGAATATTATGATTGTGACAGTACTACAAACCAATTCTTTGTTGACCTTGCTTTTGAATATGAGAATGTTGGAAACTCGGGCTTCACAGTCAGAGGTAATGGAGAAGTATATGATACTTTCGAGTACGGTCAGGATTTCTATACCATAGGTCCTCTGGATGCTGATTGCGTGACGGTCTATGAGTTTATAATTTCAGATTTTGACAAGCCGGATTGTTTTGATTTCTTCTTTTTTACAGAAGCTGTTTGTTGTGAAGAAGAAGTAGAATGCTCAATTGACGAGATAGACATTATTGCTGCCGATTGTATCGATGATGTATACATTATTGAAATTGATGTGATGTATACGGGTATTGAAAATTCAGGATTTGACCTTTACCTGGATGAAGAATTTTATTCATTTCACCTGTTTGAAGACCTGCCTGTAGAAATTGAAGTATCTAAAAATGAATTTGAAGCACCTTTTTTAATGACTGTTTGTGAAAACGACAATGAGTCATGTTGCAACGATATTCTTTTTGAATTTGAATTACCTGATGCGATTAATGTATTGCCTGAGGATAGTTTTAAGATAAGAAGTAATAAGCAGGAAATTTTTATAAAGACAGATCTGAACGATGCATTCAATGCATCTATCTTTTCAATTGAAGGAATGAAACTTCATTCGGAAGGGTTCAGAAATGAGTTATATATCGGGACTGAGACTTATGGGGCAGGATTGTATATCCTTGTCATTGAATCAGCTTCAGGTGTATTTACCAAAAAAATTGTGATGATGCAATGTAACTAATTTCTTACTTTGCGACTTTAGATAAAGTATGGAAGGAAACAAATTTAAAACACTGAATTGGGATGATTTTCAAAAAATGGGTAACCCGGAAAACGCACCCGAAGAACCCATGGAAAATAAAGTGGAAAGTAATAGCTTTTTATCAAGATCCAAGATTCGTGTGCACCTGGAAAAGAAAGGAAGAGGCGGTAAATCTGTTTCTATCGTCAGGGGAATTGAAATGACCAATACGCTGATGAAAGACATCGAAAGAGGTTTGAAATCCTATTGTGGTGTTGGAGGAACTCAAAAGAATGGCGAAATCATTTTGCAAGGAGACCACAGGGATAAAATCATCACTTACCTGAAATCCAAAGGGGCAAAAGATATCAAAAAAGCCGGGGCCTAGAAAATTCGATTTTCAACATACGCCATTTATCCTGAATATCTTTCCGGAATTCAAAATGATAAGCTTTAGTTTCCAGGATTTCTTTCAACTCTTCGTGATACAGGTCACTTGTTTCCATATATAGCTTTCCTCCTTTTGCACATTGTTTTTCTGCCTGCCCGATAATTCTTTTATAAAACACAAGCGGGTCATCCCCTTCCACGAACAATGCCTTTGCTGGTTCGTATCCAAGAACATTGTTATCCATCCTGGATCTTTCCTCTGGTAAAATATAGGGCGGATTACTCACCATGATATCGTAAAATATTTCTTCATCCAGATCTTCATCCAGGATGTTCGCTTCGATGATATCAAGATCAATGCCCAGGTTATCGGCATTACCACTGATTACCTGGCAGGCGCCGGCATCTATTTCAAGTGCAGTTCCTTTGGCGCTTTTTAATTTGCTTAATAAGCTGAGTATGATACATCCACTACCCGACCCTATATCCAATACCCTGTAAGGCATTGAAT
>JAHHJO010000007.1:0-2382 GCA_018680275.1 Bacteroidia bacterium | reverse complement strand
ACATCAACGACTGTTTCATTAGGAAGTACAACAGCATCGATCACATGGACAATTCCATTGTCAGCACCAACATCGGGTAAAGCGACTTGTGCTTGATTAACAAATACATCTCCAGTAGAAGTAGCCGTAAATTTCAATGAATTGGTATTATTCAAAGGTTCAGCAATTAATCCATTGGTTACGTCTGCAGCGGCTACTTTACTTCCCAATACATGGTAAAGTAATATGTCTCTAAGTGCGCCGGTAGGATCCATCAACAGATCATCCACAGTAGAACCAAGTGCTGCAAAGGCATCATCAGTTGGTGCAAATACAGTAAAACTTGCAAACGGGTCGGTAAGTGCAGGGAGTAACTCAGCAGCTACAACTGCTGTTGTCAAAGTTGAGAAACCATTATCTATAGCAACATCAACGACGGTCTCTGTTGGGAGCAATACAGCATCTATGACATGAACAGTCCCATTATCTGCAGGAAGATCAGTGACAGTCACCAATGCCTGGTTTATAAAGACCATTCCATCAGAAGTCTTTGTGATCTTCAAAGTATTGGCTGCATTTAATGGTTCAACGATAAGTCCGTTTGTTATTGTCCCAGAAGCGACTTCAGCGCCAAGAACGTGATATAAAAGAATATCACTCAATTCTCCCATCGGATCCATAAGCAGGTCATCAACTACTGATCCTAGAGCTGCAAAAGCTTCATCTGTTGGTGCAAAAACTGTAAGTGACGCTGCATTATCTTGCAAGGCAGTGTTCAGACCGGCTGCATCAACTGCTGCCTCCAGGGTATTGTGATCCGGGGAATCGGCAATGATATCATAAACAGTGGTTTGAGAAAGACCCAATTGGGTGAAAAATAAAAGAAGAAATAATTTTAAGGCGTAAAGTCGTTTCATAATTAAAGTTTGTGGTTAAGTAATTTTGTCAAAAACTCAAACACAAAACCTTATTGAATGTTTAACTAAATGCTTAAAAAAGTTAAACAAAATTCAATTAAATAATTACGACCCGTTCAAAACCTATCTTCAGAAATTTATCATTGCCAGCACTTTTGTAAAATCATACGGCTTGATCAGCTTGACTCATTAGGAGCCGGGTGACTTTTATCATATGGTGGAATAAGTTCTGGTGCATCTTTTCTGGCATTTTCCAATTGAATTATATTCTCGAATGTTGGTGCCTGATCCATCCTGTCTCCCAGTGCCCATTTTGCTTTTGGTATTCCAAACCATTTAAGCAGGGTTGCCGCAAATGATGTTGAATCAAAAGGTATTTTGTCGCCTGATCTGAAAACAGTATTCTTTTGGATCCATGGTGAAACCATGATGGCTGGAACTCTTGGTCCCATGATATCATAGTGGAAATTATTGACACAATCGTTAGGCCAGGCTTTAGTTGCATATGGCGGAATGGCATGATCATACATACCTCCTGGTTTTGAAAATGTAATTACAAACAATGTGTTTTCCCACTGAGGACCACTTTTTATAGCTTCCCAAATTTGATTGAGCGCAATTTCACCTGGAACAATATCCACGCCCGGATGATATGAAGTTGTGTTGTCTGGTGAAATCCATATTGGTTCAAGGAAACTGAATGCCGGAAGTGTTCCATTCTTCGCTTCAACTAGGAAATTATCCAGTGTGTCCACAAATTCTTTTTCATTTTTATCCACACTAGGTATTTCACCTTTCAGGTATAAATGGTAAGTAAATGGATAACCCAGCCATTCCATCGCATTGTAAAGCTTGAAGTCCTTTATTCCATTGCTATAGAGGACTTTCCATATTGATTGTCTGTGCGGGAAATCGGGCCAGTATTCATATGCATTTCCTCCTTCCCAGGTAAATAACTGATTCATGGCAGAACCGGTCACAGAGAATGCCCTGTTGATATCTGTTCCTCCCGGAACCGAGCTATACCATGCATCACTAATCGCATAATTTTCTGCAAGTCCATTAAGTATAGGTAGTTGAACCCTGCTATTATAACTTAACATAACTTCATGGTTGGCGTTGTTTTTCACAAAACCACCCATGTTGGGCGTGGTTCTTTTGGCATAGCCACCCGGGTCAGTAAACATTTGTACCAGGGAATCAGAATTGTTATGAAAAGGATCCTGGATTTGATCTATGAGATCATATTGATCACTGAGTTTACCATCCATAAACTGGCTGACATGTACTTTTTCATCTCCATCATAATTATAGTTATCAGTACTTGCTCCATTATATGGTTCATCCGAACCGATAAAATTTATCCCTGCGGCGCCTTTTTCATATAACCAGCCACATACATTATCGAAAGATCGGCTTTCAACCATATAATACACGACGTTCTTTATTTTCGATCGCATATAATCTACTGTGCCTGGTCGTGCAT
>JAHHJO010000379.1:0-14742 GCA_018680275.1 Bacteroidia bacterium | reverse complement strand
ACGCCGCAGGATATTTAATAAGGGATATTTGTACTTATTCTGGAATCGAATCATACATTATTACGGATCATTCCCGTAAAACAACCCATAAAAAAAGAGTTGTAGATGCTGGTTTCAACCAGTTTTTAAGAATAGACAGTGAAGACTATGATGATTTGAGTTCCGATATTGAAAGCAAATTGAAAGAGTTATTCATGGATCTCCTAAAGGATAAAAAAATTGCGGCAATCATTATCCAGGACTATAACAAAGGTTGTATAACAAAATCGATGATCAAGTTTGTTCAAGCGGAATGCCGGACTGCAAAAATACCCCTGATTGTGGATCCTAAATCAAATAATTTCAGATTACTATCCCAATGTACTGCTTTCAAACCCAACCTGAAGGAACTATCCAATGCCTTGGGTCGGGATATTTTACCGGAAGAAAGTTCCATTCAAAACGCGCTCGATGAACTGCAATTGGATTCAAATGCACAATTTTTTGTTACACTGGCCAATAAGGGCATATTCTACAAAAAGAATGAAGATTCAGGGATCATTCATGGCCATGAAGTTGAAAAACCGGATGTTTCAGGTGCCGGAGACACAGTATTAGCAGTAATTGCTTATGGATTGGTCTCAGGACTGGATATTCAGGCTATCTCAAAAATAGCAAATCAGGCTGGCGCAGCTGTGGTATCAAAATCGGGTGTAAGTCCTGTAAATCTTGAGGATATCTTCTAGAAACAGACTTTTTTTAGCTTCTTTTTTATAATGACTTTATTCTCCAAAAAGACATTAAAGGAAGATTAGATTTATTATTTTTGGTGCACTTAATTTCATGGCAGGTGAGACTTGCCATCTCTTATTCATGTTAAATCAAATAAATTAAAAATATTAAGCATATGAAAATCAAATTTACAATATGTAGTTTTTTCTTGGCCATGTTATTGACAGCAGGCATGTATGCCCAGCCTATCAATACAATGACAGTTAACGGGGGTGCTGCCGCCGGAGAATATACAATAGCTTTGGCAAACTTCGGAGATCTTTCACAAACTCCATCTACAGGTAATCTTGCTTTTGCCAATGATGGTATGGCTATAGACAGTAATGCAGATGGTAGTAATACAGGTACTGAAACAGATGCCTGTGAAGCCATCACCAGTGATGTAGCAGGTGATATTGCAGTTGTTGATCGAGGTGAATGTGCATTTGTAGTTAAAGCAGCAAATGCCCAGGCAGCTGGGGCAGTTACAATGCTAATCTGTAATAACGATACAGATAATCCTGATCAGTTGGTAATTCCAGGAGGAGACGATCCTTCTATTACAATCAGAGTTGTATCCATGACTTTAAATGATTGTCAAACCGTAAAAATGGCTATGGCGAATGAAACAGTAAATGTCACTTTCTCCTATGTCGAACCTCCTTGCTTTACGCCTGAGTATGGTCCGGAAGTCATCTGGGGTAATGAAAGAGGACAGGGTGATTTTGAAGACGGACCTAATGGATGGACTATAAATAATGATGACTCTGAAGGAGACGGATGGGCATGGGTTCACCCGGATTCAGGTTTTGATATTTTCGGTACAACGATTGGTTCAGCTACTGAATGTAACGGGTATATGCACCTCGATTCATGGGGACTAGGAAACGTTAACCAAGGCATTTGTGATCCATGTAATGGATCAATTGAGTCACCTTTAATCGATCTTTCTGGATTAGCTATAGATGGTTTATTTGTTGAATTTGATCAAATCTTTGTTCAGTTCTTTTCAGCGACTTATGTGCTTGCAAGCCCGGATGGCGGTCAGACATGGCCAGATACTTTCCAGGTTAACAATCAAACTATTGTAAACACTTTTGAAGCTGCAAGAACAGTTAAGGTAGCTTTACCTGGATATGAAAATGCAGGATCCATTAAATTGAGATTTTGGAAAAATTCCAATCCGGATTCAGGTTACTATTACTGGGGAATTGACGATGTCAGACTTGTAAATGAATCTTCAGCAGATATGAGAGCGAATTTCAATTTCTTCGCTACAGCACCTGCTTACAAAACACCAGTTGGTCAGGCTTCTGAGATGCCTTTCCTTATTGATATATTCAATATCGGTAATGTCACAGCCACAAATGTTACCTGTGATGTAGAAATTTTTGGTCCTGATGGTACAATGGTTTTCCAGACGACCAATAACTACCCTGATATTGGAGCATGGAGTGATAATCAAAATACAGTATTCCCGGAAACTTTTACACCAACTGAAGTTGGTTTTTACCAGGGCAGATATGTTGTAGGTGCAGATGGCGATACCAATGCTGATAATGATGTAATACCATTTAATTTTGAAGTTACAGATAATATACTTTCACCTCTTCCAGCCGAAGATGAATTTGTTACCCCTCCGGTATTCAATTCTATGACAGATGGATCGACCTGGTCTCCAGGATCATCTGCCTTTACTTTGAATTACGCTGCAGGCCATATGT
Source organism: Bacteroidia bacterium (assembly GCA_018680275.1). Classification (GTDB taxonomy): domain Bacteria; phylum Bacteroidota; class Bacteroidia; order Chitinophagales; family Saprospiraceae; genus RFSX01. The sequence goes on along the minus strand of JAHHJO010000379.1, from coordinate 12,268 downwards.
TTTATGTCCCTAATGGTACAGATCATACTATTACCAAAGTCAGATTTGGTGTTGATGATGAACAAACCAGGAATGGTACCGTAAATGTCTGGTTGTATGCATGGTTAAGAAATGATGAAGATAATTCAGGCTCATTTACTATCGAAGCTGACAATACACTTCTTGTTGGAGCTAAAGTTGGTGGTGGCCAGATTATTAACCCTGCCTTTGGTAGCCAGAGACAGATTGAAATTGAAATGGCTGCTGCAGACCTTTCAACAGGTGAAGCACTTCTGGATAACGATGGTAATCCAATTCCTGTTGAATTAAGAGATGATCAAATGTATGTTATGGTATTCGCTACAAATTCCAATAATGCGACACAAATCGGATTGTTAGGTTTTGATACAGATTCTCCTTTTGTAGAAGAGAGAAACTGGAATGTGAGTGCTGCAAACCTTGCACTTGATTCATTAGGAAGCAACAGGTTGACTGGAACAGCGATGGCACAGACTTCCACCGGAAACTTCAATGAAATTGATGGATTAACATTCACTGGTGGTACTTGGGGTATCAACGAACTTTGGGTAGAATACACGATTGAAGAGATCACATCCGGAACAGAAGATCTTAATAATACCCAGGATATCACTGTTTATCCGAACCCTGCTACAGAGATTGTATTTGTAGACCTTCAACTTGAAACTGCATCACCTGTAAGTATAGATGTTGTTGATATTAAAGGTACATTGATCAAATCTTTAAGATACGATAACATCATTAATGAAAAAGTTAGTATTGATGTAAGAGATCTAAATGCAGGAATGTATCATATAAATGTAAGAACAGAAGAAGGATTTACATCTAAGCGAATCGTGGTGAGTAAATAAAACTTCTTAACAGATATTAAAAAAGCCTTCAGTTGATTGACTGAAGGCTTTTTTATTTAAGATCCCCTATCCTTTTCGGAGCTTCTCCAGGAGTTTTGTTATAGCATCAATTCGTGCCTGTCCATCCGATAACTTTTTGCGTTCTTTTTCAACGACTGCTTCAGGCGCATTGTTCACAAATCGCTCATTGGACAATTTCTTTTCGACAGAAACCACGAACCCTTGCTGGTACTTCAATTCTTCTTCAAGCTTTGTGATTTCTTCTTCAACATCAAGTTCCTTTTGGATCTGTGCAAAGAATTTTGTTTTACCACATATAAAGGAAATACCGTCAATCTTTTCTCCTGTTTCATGTCCTTCGAAAGATTTGAGGTATGCTTTATGCAGCAAGGCTTCTCTAAATCCATTCCTGACCATACATGCATCTATTTCAGGATTATTGATAAAAGCGACATCAATCTGTTCCTTTGGAGGCATCTGGTTCTTGTTACGAATATCCCTGACATTGCTTACTATAGATTTCAAAAGATTAAAATCCGAGATGAGTCTATCATCTATTAACCCTGCTTCCGGATATTGACTGTTGATACAGTCCTCCCCTTCCTTTCTATCCTTGATCTGGTGCCATATTTCTTCAGTAATAAACGGCATGAAAGGATGGAGAAGCGTGCAACAGGTCTCAAATAACTGGATGCAAAAATCATATGTCCCCCTATCAATTGGTTTACCATATTCAGGTTTGATCAGTTCAATGAACCAGCTGAAGAAATCATTCCAGATAAAAGTATAGAGGTTCATCAATGCTTCTGATATCCTGTAAGTCTTGAATGAATCATTCAAGCCTAGAATTGTTTTATTCAACTGACTTGTGATCCAATCCTGGGCAAGTTGATTTTTAGCTGGTGTTTCCAGTGATTGATCTATTTTCAAACCTTTTATAAAACGAACAGCATTCCATATCTTATTGGAAAAATTCCTTCCGTTTTCAACCAGTTTATCATCAAACAACAGGTCACCACCAGCTGGTGAACAGGACAGCATTCCGAATCTGACACCATCTGCACCATAATCTTCAATCAATTTTAATGCATCGGGAGAGTTACCAAGCGATTTGCTCATCTTTCGTCTCTTCTTGTCACGAACCATCCCGGTAAAATAAACATCCTTGAAAGGGAATGTATTTTCCCATTCATAGCCTGCCATAATCATCCGAGCCACCCATAGGAAAATGATATCCCATCCGGTAACAAGCACAGAAGTTGGATAGTAATAGGAAAGATCCTCCCTCGATTCAAAGCCGTCAAATACTGATATTGGCCATAACCAGGATGAAAACCAGGTATCCAGAACATCTTCGTCCTGTTTGAGATCATCGCGTGAAATACCATTGCCATATTTTTCCTGCGCCAATTTAAAAGCCTCTTCTTCGGTCTCAGCAACAAATACATCTTCGTTATAATACCATGCCGGGATACGCTGACCCCACCATAGCTGTCGTGAAATGCACCAGTCCCTTATATTGGTCATCCAGTGCCTGTAGGTATTCTTATACTTTTCGGGATAGAAATTGATTTCATTGTTTTCGACCGCAGCAAGGGCAGGTGCTGCCAGTGATTTCATATCGACATACCATTGGAGCGATAATCTTGGTTCTACAAGAACATTCGTCCGTTCTGATCTTCCAACATTGTGTACAAGATCCTCGGTTTTTACAAGGAATTCTTTTTCTTCAAGATCAGAAACAATCAACTTCCTTGCATTAAATCTTGATTCACCTATATACAGCTGACCAGCTGGAGAAATTGTCGCATCATCATTTAAAATATTGACAATTTCCAATTTGTGTTTTTCACCAATCTCATAATCATTGGGATCGTGAGCCGGCGTAATCTTCAATGCACCGGTTCCAAATTCTTTATCCACATAATTATCAAAAATTATGGGGATCGGTTTATCAATAAGCGGGACGATAGCTCTGGATCCTTTGAGATGTGCGTAACGCTCATCTTCCGGGTGAACTGCTATGGCTGTATCGCCTAGTATGGTTTCAGGCCTTGTCGTTGCAATTGTTATATAATCATCAGAGTTTTCCAGACGATACCTGACATAGTACAATTTGCTGTTCTCTTCGGAATAAAGAACTTCTTCATTAGACAGAACTGTTTTAGCTTTAGGATCCCAGTTGACCATCCTGTTCTTCCGATATAATTTTCCTTTTTTGTATAGGTTAACAAAAACTTTTATCACAGATTTATACCTGACATCATCCATTGTAAATACTGTTCTGTCCCAGTCAGGTGAAGCTCCCAGTTTTTTTAATTGTTGCAGAATAATTCCACCGTAATTGTCTGTCCATTCCCAGGCATGATTCAGGAATTCGTCTCTCGACAAGTCTGACTTCTTGATGCCTTCATCTCTTAATTTCTTGACAACTTTGGCTTCGGTAGCAATAGAAGCATGATCTGTACCGGGTACCCAGCAGGCATTTTTACCTTCCAGTCGTGCTTTCCGTATAAGGACATCCTGGATTGTATTATTTAACATATGACCCATATGAAGGACACCTGTTACATTTGGAGGAGGAATTAAAATTGTAAACGGTTCCCTGTCATCAGGTGTGGATTTGAAATAATTATTGCTTTCCCAGTGTTTGTACCACTTTTCTTCAACTTCATTGGGATTGTACCTGGAACTCAATTCCATTTATCTGTTTTTTTGTTCAATAATAAGCCTGTAAAGGTACTAAATAACAAAGTGAAAGAAGTGATTAGCATAACAACTTAAATCACATACACCAAAAATGAATTACCTTTCATCTAATTAATGATTAGCTTGATCTTCAAATGCAAACGATAGCGAATTTACTGGCACAATTAAGGAAGGGAGATCCTTTGGCCCAAAAGGCTATATATGACAAATATTCTTCCCTGTTCTTTGCGATTTGTCTTCGTTATATAAAAAATAGTGCCGAGGCAGAAGATGTTATGATCGAAAGTTTTTTCAAGATCTTCTCAAAAATTCATCAGTATAAAGACCAGGGCAGCTTTGAAGGCTGGATGAAGAGGATTGTAGTGAACCAGGCGTTAATGAGTATCAGAAAAAACAGCAATCTGAATCTCCATGTAAATATTGAAAATGCCTATGACATAAACGAGGCTCCACGTGTTATCGATAAATTGAGCCATGATGAAATCCTGGAATTGATACAAGATTTGCCTGTTGGATATCGCACAGTATTTAATCTTTATGTTATCGAAGGATATAAACACAGGGAAATTGCCGAAAAATTAGGAATAAGTATAAATACAAGTAAGTCACAATTAATACTTGCAAAGCGGAAATTGAGAGCATTGTATAAAAAAAAACATAATCAAAAAATATCTTGAATCATGTCAGTGGATAATGAATTTGATTACATCATAAAAGAAGGTTCAGAACTCAGGGTTCAACCTGCTGCTGAAAGTTGGAATAAAATTGAACGCAAGCTTAAGAAAGCAAGGAAAAATAGAAAAATACAACGAAAATCCGGCCTTAGATTTATAATGTCAATGGCTGCAGTATTTATTATCCTGATTATTGCATTTTCTGTTATTCAGGATATGGGTTCAAATATTTCCGAAGTGCAGAGAGGCACTATTGTGGAATGGGAAGAACTGGATACAAATGCAGATTTCTTTCATAATGTTGATCAGATAAGACAATTAAACACAGCTTATGCAAAACTATTCTTTGAAAGGTCGCCTCTGGATCCAGTCAACAGCAGGAACAGTCCTTTTCAAAATCCAGGATAATCTGTTGTTCAGGAAATTATTATTGATCTTCAAATAGATATTCATAGAAAAAGGCTCAGCACCAACTGAAGATTTGATTTCCAATGCCGTTCTGGACAGATTCAATATTTTTGCATTCAGGGAAATCGATTTCTCGATGAGTTTAAGCAAAATATTGAAATATATCTGGTACCTGGAATTCAATGCAGGGTTATATCCTAAGAAATGAGCATCCGCATTTTCTCCATTCAATATTAGCGTATAAAAAGCAACCAGTTTATCATCCAGGAATACGCCTGTTACTATAAAACTATCAGGGAATGTTTTTTTCAGTTGCAGAAAATATTCGTCATGGAGCACAAAAAGACTGAAACTGGCTCTTTGTGATGTATTTAAATATAGTTTATGAATATCATTCTTAAGACTAGCCATATCATCAGGGCTTAAATCCCTGTATTCCAGATCTCTTCCCTTAGAATTGACTTTTTTGAATTTGACCCGATACTTTGATTTAACTGAAGCAGTATAATCGGCAAATGATGCCCAATCAGGTTTGATTTTAAGGATCATATCAGGCTGAACCTGGAATTCAGTAAAGTCATTCATGGGAAAAGGTCCGTGTGACAAAGCACTATCCACATAGAAATCCTTGGAAAGCACACTTTTGAATTTTCTTCCCTTATTGGCTTTTATAAATTCCTGGACCTGCCTAAGTACAGTATTTGTTAATTTATTAAATTCACTTTTGCCGGGATTCTCATTCCTGAAGAAATAAGCATATTCTCCTGTTAATAACACATTTCCAAATACAAGGAGTTCGTACCTGATCATGCGAAAGAATTGTTTTTGAAAGAAAACACCAATTTTTTTCAAGAGATTTTTGCTGTGTGTGTGGACCCTGAAATCCTTTGCCAGTTCAATCGTTTTCTTTTGAAAGTAATAGATACCTTCTGCCTCTCCATTTAAATAAACTATAGCATAATAATAAGTGTACCCATCCGGACCATAACTTTCAAGGAGTTCAAGGTAATCTGAATTAAAGTAAATGCTGTTGCGGCATACGCGGTTCCAATCTTCCTTTATCTCATGAAGATTGTCTGATATCTTGATGGAATATTCTGCTGACCCCTCTTGTAGTTCTATCGCTCTCACCTGGATTCCGTCTTTGATATTTCCAAAAATGCTTTGTACTCATTCTCCCATTTAAAATTTCTACAAACTCCAATTGCACATCGTGATTTAAACCATTCTTCTATGCTGGCTTGCAAATGGATATTATTCATAGAAAAGCTATTGAAATCCTGTCCAATATCCTTAAGAACTTCATTGACAGGGGTAGCTATAATATATTTGTAGGTAATTGTATCCTTTTGATAGGAGAATAATGAAATCGGATTTATACCTATCCTTGCATTCTTTGCCTGCCGCTTGCCCAAAACAAGAGTTTTTAAATCGGTTTGAATATCCTGGTCCAATATTCCAATATTGAAAAACCCTGGAATGCTATTGTTTCCTTCGTTCATGTAAATATCACCGGCAGGACAAATAATTGTTGAATAATACGCTGAAGGAGGATGATTATGCACGTCTTTGTTTTTTTTAGCACAGGCTAAGAATAAAAGGACGGTTAACAATAATGCTGAATATCTTTTCAAATCAAGGTATTATTGATTCAAACTTAATCTTTGTAATTCTATTATTCAAATCACATTTTATACAGATTTGTCAGACATACAACAGATTGAACAGCTAAATGGTTAAAAAGACGATCTTAAGTTTATTTTTACATAAAATCCAGAATAGTGAGTGACAGTTATTTTAAACCGGAAGACCTCAAGAAATTTGGTGATATCACTGAATTTCAGGAAGAATATGGAAATAAATTTTTTCAATGGTACACGACTGTTTTTAAAGAAGGTGCCCTCTCGACAAGAGAGAAGGCACTTATAGCCCTGGCAGTTGCACATACCGAGCAATGTCCTTATTGCATTGATGCCTATTCTTCTGCGTGTCTTAATAATGGAGCGGATGAAGAACAAATGATGGAAGCGGTCCATGTAGCTGCTGCTATAAAGAGCGGCGCAACATTGGTCAATAGTGTTCAAATGATGAACCATGTGAAGAAAAAGCTGATGTAATGGGTATTAAGCAAAAAGTTAAAAGCTTAACCGCACGAAATAATCAATTGGCAGATACTTTTTACCAATTGGAAGTTATATCAAATAAAAAGATAGATGAGATAGATATACCAGATTTTTCTGATCGTATAAAACAAGCGGGTTACCAGCATGGTATTAAACCTGCGGGCATGGATATTCTTCAGATCAACATCGGAAAATTGTGTAATCAGGCATGTGCCCATTGCCACGTAGATGCAGGTCCTGATAAAAAAGAAGAAAATATGAACAGGGAAACTCTTGAGAGATGTCTGGAAATTCTCAAGAACAATTCCTTCAAAACTGTAGATATCACAGGAGGTGCTCCTGAATTAAATCCTAATTTCAGATGGTTTGTGGAAGAATGCAGGATGATTGACATTGAGATAATCGTAAGATGTAACCTGACAATAATACTTGCCAACAAAAGGTTTCTGGATCTTCCTGACTTTTATGCCCGAAACCATGTGCATATCGTATCGTCTCTACCCTATTTTACTAAAAGAAGAACAGATAGCCAACGTGGAGACGGGGTTTTTGAAGATTCAATACTTGCTTTGCAGAAATTAAATGCTGTTGGATATGGTAAGGCAAATACCGGACTAGTACTGGACCTTGTGTATAATCCTTCTGGTGCGTTCCTTCCAGGTTCACAATGCGAACTTGAAGAGCAGTTCAAACAACAGCTAGACAAAAGGTATGGTATAGAATTTAATAATCTGTATGCTATTACTAATCTACCTATAAGCAGGTTTCTGGATTACCTGATCGAAACTGGAAACTATGCAGACTATATGACTGAGCTTTCAAATGTATTTAATCCCGCTACACTTAAAGGGTTAATGTGCAGGAATACCATAAGTGTCAGCTGGGACGGTTATTTATATGATTGTGATTTTAATCAAATGCTGGATTTAAAATCAGATATCGAAAGTGCTCATATCGGAAATTTTGATCCTCAGGATATCATGAAAAGAAAAATTGTATTGAACCAGCATTGTTATGGTTGTACAGCAGGTGCGGGAAGCAGTTGTGGTGGTGAAATTGCCTGATTTAAAATTTTTTAGTCCAAACAATCGTTATCTTTGCGCATCAATTTAATGACAATATGAAAAACTGTTTTGTCCTGATATTTCTTGCATTTATAATTTCGTGTAAGACTGTAAAGCCTGTTAGTGAGCTGACCGAAGAAGATATACAAATTACCCTGCGTAAAGGGGGATGTTTTGGTACCTGTCCTGTGTATACCTTGAATGTATACAATGGCGGATATTCTACATTCATCGGAGAAATGAATACAGAAAAAATAGGAACATATTCAAAACAAATTGAAAAAGAAGTCTATAAAGAGTTAGTAAACAGTTTTAAAGAATCAGATTTCCATTCTTTTCAAGATAATTATGAAAGCAAAATTGCCGATCTTCCTTTAATAACAATGACTTACAATGATGGAAAGTCCATAAAAACTGTGAAAGGAAAGCGGGAACGACCAACTATATTGCACAGATTGCAATTCAAACTGGAGAAAATTGCTGAAACAGAAGATGCATGGACGCTAATCAGTGAAAAAACTGTTGAAGAAAACAAGGGTCCGAAATATAATAAATCACACATCATACTCAACCTGAAGCACGGAAGTCAACTGGCAAGCTGGTTTAACAAAATGCGAAAAGAGCATGGGGTCAGAATATTAAAAAGATTATCAAATAATGAGGAATCCTGGTTAATCTCGTACAATCAGAATAAATATTCGCCTGAAGAAATGCTAGAGCTATTAAGAAATGACCCTAATGTAGCCAGCGCAGAATTCAGCCTGGAGATATAAGTTAAAAATCATTTCCACACTTTTATTTAGTCTATTACTCTTCCCTGGAGTCCCCCTATCCCTATATGACAATTTGTAAACTATTTTACATGTTTTCTCAAATTACGTAGGGGTATTATCTATTCTCTTTGTCTAACTTATGCACACTCAATTTTTCTTGGGATAAATATATCCCTTGGAAAGCAAACCATAACTCACACCCTTTTTATTAGATCCTTAAATTAAATTCTTATATAATGAGAACATTTTATTCTTGTTATAGCCTAAGAAGTATTGGCTGTAAGAACATTTCTAACTGCCTCATGAAACCAATTCTCCTGACTATCAGTTTACTGATGGCTGGGCTATCTTTGTCTGCACAAATAAAGATAGGCGATAATCCACACCTTATCGATGATGGTTCTTTGATAGAAATGGAAAGCAACAACAAAGCTTTGGTTATACCTCGCCTAACAAGCGATCAAAGAGACAATATACCTACACCTCTGAAAGGTGCTGTGATTTTCAACCTCACGGAAAATTGCTTACAGGTAAATATAGGTACACCGGATGCACCGGATTGGCTATGTCCAAATACCAGCCAGGCAACAAATATTATAAATACTGTATTAGGCAATAGAATAGGAACTTATGTAAATGAGGATGGCATAGAAACCGATTTTTATGAATCTGTAACAACCCTGACGGATAATGGTGATGGAACATATACTTATAGAAATGAACTAGGGGAAGAAGTCACATTGGGTACTGAGGAGACTATCACAACAATGATCCAGAATGCAGATGGGTCTTACTCTTATATAAATGAAGAAGGTGTATCCACATTAATAGATATTAATGAATCTGTAACTTCCCTTACCGATAATTTGGATGGTACTTTTACCTACACCAATGAAGATGGTGTGGCTGTTTCTTTTAGTACAAACGACATTGTAACTACTCTTGTAGACAATGGTGATGGCACCTATACCTACCGAAATGAAATTGGTGTTTTAACAGTTATAGACCCTATAGAAACGACATCAACCCTTGTAAATAATGGAAACGGAACTTACACTTATACCGATGAAGAAGGCATACAAACTATAATTGCTGGTGATCAGGTCACCACTCAAATCAGAAACACAATCCAGGGACACAAAATCGCTGACTACACAAATGAAGAAGGAGCTGTAGTTGACATTAATGAAACAGTGACCACTCTGGAAGAAGTTAATGACGGAACCTTTATCTATATGAATGAAGAAGGTCTGGGTGTGACCTTCGACACGAATGAAAGCATCACGACACTTACAAACAATGGAGACGGAAGCTACACTTACACATCTGAAAATGGCACAAGGACTACATTTTCAACCGGCGAAGTCATCACAGTATTGACAGACAATGGCAACGGAACTTACACATATACGAGCGAAGACGGAAGCAATACAATTATTGATGCCACAGAAACTATCTCTACACTGACAGACAATGGTGATGGTACTTATATTTATACCAACGAAGCAGGTGTTTCTACTTTTATCAATGCCTTTGAAGCGATGACCCAGGTTCAAAATACGATCAACGGGAATAAAATTGCTGACTATACAAATGAAAATGGTGAAGTTGTAGACATCAATGAATCAATTACAACGATTACCGATAATGGTGATGGCACCTTCACTTATACCAATGAAGAAGGAACAAGATTTACTTTTGGTACAAATGAAACTATAACTAGCCTGATTGATAATGGAGATGGTACGTATACTTTCATTGCTGAAGATGGATCCAGAACAACAATTGCTTCAAACAATGTAATCACAGTTATCCAAAATGTTATTTCAGGAAATAAGATTGCAGACTATACAAATGAAAATGGTGATGTCATTGATATTAATGAAACAATAACAACTTTGGTGGATAATGGGGATGGAACGTTCACTTTTACCAATGAAGCTGGAACTGATATTACATTTGATTCCAATGAAACAATCACAAGCCTGGTTAATAATGGAGACGGTACATATACATATACTTCCGAAGATGGTACTTTGACGACCATCAATGCTTCAAATATTGTTACACTTGTTAACAGTTTTGTCGCAGGTCATAAAATCGCTGATTACACTAATGAAGACGGGGATGTAGTCGATATAAATGAAACAGTAACAACTTTAGTGGATAACGGTGACGGAACACTCACCTACACAAACGAAGCTGGTACAAGTTTTACATTTGAATCTAATGAAACTGTCACTAACCTCATTGATAATGGAAACGGGACTTACACTTACACTTCTGAAGATGGGACTGTAACAACAATAAATACTACAAATATTGTTACCGTCGTAAATAGTTTGGTCGCTGGCCATAAGATTGCTGATTATACAAATGAAAATGGTGATGTTGTAGATATCAATGAAACTGTAACTACCCTGGTTGATAATGGTGATGGTAGTTTCAATTATACAAATGAAGAAGGAACTGTTTACACATTTACTAGCGAAGAGAATATAACCTCAATCGTCGATAATGGAGATGGCACCTACTCCTATTTAAATGAAGAAGGTGATGCTTTCATATTCGGAGGAAGTGAAATAATTACAACTTTAGTGAATCTTGGAAATGGCAGTTTCTCCTACACTTCAGAAGATGGAACCATAACAACAATTACAGAACCGATGAGCAGTCTTGATTTGAATCCTAACGGAACAAGTCTTGATTATATTGATGAAGAAGGCGTAACAACTCAGATTGACCTATGTCTTGCTGTTGAAAATTGTGAAACCGTAACTGCTTTAAGTTATAATCCAGCAAACAATAGTCTTGAATATACAGATGAAGATGGAACTACGAATATAATTTACCTTAGCAATTTCTCTTCATATGTCAGTGATGACAATAACAATACTAATGTTCAGGTTATCGCGACACACACAAGCAGTAACGGAAATGTGACACAGATTGAAGAGACCATAACTCAGATGGTAGACAATGGGGATGGGACATATACTTTCACCAATGAAGCTGGAGTAGATGTCACATTTGCTCCGGATCAAGTCATTACGACTATGATAGACAATGGTGATGGGACCTTTACATATACTTCTGAAGATGGAACAGTCACTACCATTGATGCAGCTAATATTGTTACTATTGTAAACAGCTATGTAGCCGGTCATAAAATCGCAGATTATACCAATGAAAATGGTGACCTGGTGGATATTAATGAAACCGTTACTACCCTGGTAGACAATGGTGATGGTACTCTGACCTACTTCAATGAAGAAGGGATTGCTTTCACTTTTGATGGTACAGAGACAGTGACAACCCTGACAAACAATGGTGATGGCACGTTTACCTATACTTCTGAAGACGGGACAGTAACCACATACGACGAGACTACCACAACCATCGCCTTAAACGCTGATGGCTCTTCCATAGATTATATGGATGAAAACGGTGTGACTACCAACTTAAACCTTTGTAATGCGGTAGATAACTGCGAAACAGTTACAAGCCTGACTTTCAATACCAGTACAAATCAAATAGAATACATTGATGAAAACGGAACGACCAATGCTGTAAGCCTTGGTTTACTTGTTTCTACTGTTTCTGATGATAATGCCAATACCAATGTCCAGACTATTGCAACGCATACTT
>JAHHJO010000331.1:0-5199 GCA_018680275.1 Bacteroidia bacterium | reverse complement strand
CAGTATGTCAGTGCTCAGGACAATAATGCATATGATAATATTGATATGCAAAGAAGTTTAATGTTGTTTAAAGATGATGAATTCTCAAATCCTTTATTAATTGACATCTTTACGGTTTCATCACCAGACTCTAGTCAATACGATCTTCCATTATGGTTTAATGGTCATTTGCTGTCTGCAAACTTTAATTATGACAAAGCTCTCGAAGTTCAGGAATCAATGGGTGATACAGCAGGATATCAGCATATTTGGATGGAAGCGGTCGGTACGCCTTCATCTGAATCTACTCAAATATGCTGGTTTAATAATGGCCGTTTCTATTCTATGACATCCGTCAGCAAGCAAGACGACCAACTTATATTTGGCAGAGCCGGTGCCAGTGATCCGAATTTTAATCTGAGACATGACCCTGTTTTTATTCAAAGAAGGGATGTTGCAGGTACAACAAGTTTTGTGAATATTATAGAAGTTCATGGGACATACGACCCGATTACGGAAATACCTGCTGAACCATTTTCAAATATTTCTTCTCTTGATATCATTCATGAAGATGATTCTTATATTATCATAGCGTTCAGTGATTTTGAAAAGAATGAATGGACAGCGGCAATGACAAAAACCGATTTTGGAAAAGAAAACAAACACGAAATAGAATTAGATAACAAAAAGCTCTGGTGGACAGGGCCATTTAAAATATTTAAAAACAATTGATTATGAGTATACATGATATGATAAAGCCAACTAAAGAATTTTTCATTGGTGATGAAACACCCTGGGAAGAGGTTGGTCCGGGACTAAAACGCCAGATGATGGGCTACGATGGAAAGATTATGCTGGTGAAAGTTCAGTTTGATAAAGGTGCTGAAGGTACTTTACATAAACATCATCATTCCCAGGTGACTTATGTTGAAAGTGGTGAATTTGAAATGACGATCGGTAATGAAAAGAGAATAATCAAGGGCGGTGACTCATACTATATTCCAACCAATGTCATGCATGGATGTGTCTGTACAAAACCGGGCGTTTTGATTGATGTCTTTAGTCCGGCCAGAGAAGACTTCCTTCCAGATCTAAATCTTGAAGAATGAAAAAATTATCTGGTCTTCGCTGGTGGGTCATAGGGCTTATTGCACTTGCCACAATCATAAATTATATTGATCGCCAGTCATTGGGTGTACTATGGCCTGAGATTGCTAACGATCTTTATCCTGATTTCACAGATGATCAACGCAAAGAAGTTTATGCGATTATTTCTGTCATCTTCGTATTCTCTTATGCTTTCGGACAAGCCATTTTTGGAAAAATATTTGATTGGGTCGGAACCCGGTTTGGATTTGCTTTATCTATCGGGGTTTGGTCAATCGCAACGGCTCTCCATGCCTTTGCAAGAGGATTGGTAAGCTTTGCTATCTTCCGAAGTATATTAGGTATAGCTGAAGCAGGAAACTGGCCCGGAGCAACAAAGGGTAATGCAGAATGGTTTCCAGTAAAGGAAAGAGCTTTTGCCCAGGGTATATTCAATTCAGGGGCAGCTATCGGTGGTATTATATCTATTCCACTCATCGCCACCCTGACTGTCTTTTTTGAATGGCAAATGATCTTCATCCTGGTTGGCCTGACGGGTTTATTGTGGCTGATACCCTGGTTGTATTTGGTGAAATCACCACCTAAGTCACACCCATGGATTACAGATGAAGAAAGAGAATATATACTTACAGGTCAAATGGACAATGACAACGACGATTTAGCAGAAGGAGAGGAAGCAGCAGAAGAATACACTCCTGACACAAAAGAATTGCTCAGTCATAAAGAGAGTTGGGGCGTAATTATTGCGTCTTCAGTAATAGACCCTATTTGGTGGTTGTTTGTTTTCTGGATACCTATTTATTTGTATGAAGTATACGGTATGGATGTAAAAACAATAGGTATTTATGGTTGGGTCCCATATGTCGGCGCAATGATTGGTGCCTGGTTTGGTGGTCTCATGGCTCAGAATCGCATATCGGTAGGATGGACCGTAGATAAGACCAGGAAATATGTGATAACATTGGGTTGTGTCATCATGCTTCCTGCATTGCTGGCAATGTCCAGCCCCGGAGGTCCTGTCACAGCAGTCTTGTTAATGGCAGTTATTCTTTTTGGTTTTCAAGTTGCAATTGGTAATATTCAGACCTTACCGAGTGATTTGTTTGCAAAGAAAACTGTGGGAACTCTGGCCGGATTTGCAGGTATGGGCGCAAAACTGGCAGCAGCAGGATTGACTTATCTCATCCCATGGTTAACCATGGGAGGTAATTATACACCTGCATTTATAATCGGTGCAGCATTGTCCTTGATTGCAATAGCCAGTATATGGATATTGTGCCCGAAAATTGAACAATTAAAACCGATTTATTGATATTTAATCACAAATAATAGTACTGTGAATTAGATTGAACCAATGTTAATAATAGAAATAAATTAAATTCGAATTTTAGATAAATAAAAGATTATGAATAGTAAAAAAGTAGCAATAATTACCGGAGCCACAGGTGGAATTGGTTTTGCAGTAGCAAGAAGATTAGGTCAGGATGGATATACTGTCATTCTAAATGGTATCGAAGACGAAGCAGGAGCCAAAAGAATTGAAGAACTGACTGCTGATGGAATCGAAGCAGAATATTATGGATTCGATGTTACAAAAGAAGAAGCAGTAACAGAAAATATCACCGCTATCGGTGAAAAGTACGGCAGGATTGATGTGCTTGTAAATAATGCCGGTGGACTGGGAGGAAGATCCAGGTTTGAAGAGATGACAACAGAATTTTACAGGTTCGTTATGGCCTTAAATCTTGATTCTGTGTTCTTTGCATCAAGAGCCGCAATACCTTACCTCAAAAAAGGAGAGTATCCAACGATCATTAACTATACTTCAAATGCAGCGTGGAACGCTGGTGGACCGGGTGCAGGAATATATGGCACATCCAAAGCAGGAGTACATACGATTACAAGAGCATTGGCAAAAGACCTGTCAGAATATGGTATCAGGGTAAATGCAGTTTCTCCAGGAACTATTGATACACCATTTCATAAGCAAATCAAATCGACCAAGCCTGAGGTTTTTGCTTCATGGGCAAATAATATTATGCTTGGAAGATTAGGTCAGCCGGAAGATGTTGCTGGTGTTGTTTCATTCCTTGCCAGCAAAGATGCCGCATTCCTGACAGCAGAAACTATCCAGGTCGGTGGTGGCCAGGCATTAGGTATTTAATTTTTAAATCTGATTAAAAAACTAGAATGAGTACACTTAAAGGAAAAGTAGCCGTAGTTACCGGTGGTTCCAGGGATATTGGACGGTCAATTTCTATTCAACTTGCTAAAGAAGGAGCCAGGGTCGTTGTAAATTATTTTAATTCTGAAGCCGGCGCAAATGAAACTGTTGAAGAGATTAAGTCTTTTGGAGGAGAAGCTGTTGCCGTAAAAGCAGATGTATCAAAGTTGAATGATATTCAGCATCTCAAGACAAAAACAATAGAGGCGTTTGGAGAAAAGATTGACATCCTTGTAAATAATGCCGGAGGCCTTTTTGCAAGAAAGACAATTCAGGAACTGGATGAGTCTTTTTACCAGCTGGTGATGGATGTGAATTTCAAGTCAACAGTCTTTGTGATGCAGGCATTTGAACCTTTAATGGGTGAAGGTGGCTCGATCATTAATATTTCTTCACAGGCGGCGAGAGACGGCGGTGGTGGAGGCTCTTCTTTGTACGCTTCTTCCAAAGGGGCTGTGAGTACATTTACCAGGTCAATGGCAAAAGAACTGGGACCGAAAGGAATCAGGGTCAATGCGCTGTGTCCAGGGCTGATCGGTACAAAATTTCATGATGATTTTACAACTGATGAAGTTCGTAAAATGGTTGCTGGCAAAACACCATTGAGGAGGGAAGGCAGAGCTGATGAAGTGGCAGATTTAGTTGTCTACCTGGCTTCAGACAATAGCTCTTTTATATCGGGAGCTAATTACGACATTAACGGTGGATTAGCTTTTTCTTAATCGAAATATATATTCTATAATGAAAAAAGTAGTCACTTTCGGAGAGATCATGTTGCGTTTGAATACGCCTGGATTTCTTCGGTTTTCCCAGTCCAGCTCATTTGATGTAATCTATGGTGGCGGAGAAAGTAATGTAGCAGTCTCATTGGCAAATTATGGATTGCATGCTGATTTTGTTACCCGATTACCGGAGAATGACCTTGGTGATTGCGCATTGATGGAATTGCGTAAGAGAGGCGTCGGAACGAATCATATTGTCAGGGGAGGAGAAAGATTAGGTATTTATTTCCTGGAGACAGGTGCGGTAAGCAGGGGTAGTAAGGTAGTATATGATCGTGCACACTCAGGAATGGCCTCTATTCAAAAAGGAATGGTCGACTGGCGATCGGTTTTTGAAGGTGCTGACTGGTTCCACTGGACCGGGATTACACCGGCAATTTCCCAGGGTGCAGCTGATGCCTGTCTTGAAGCAATCCAGGTGGCCAATGAAATGGGTGTACCGGTTTCCACAGATCTCAATTACAGGAAGAAACTCTGGAAATATGGCAAAACACCCGGAGAGGTGATGCCTGAGCTGGTGCAAGGCTGTGATGTGATATTGGGTAATGAAGAAGATGCAGAAAAACATTTTGGATTGCACCCGGAAGGTGTTGATGTAACACATGGAGGTTCTGTAGATGGTAAAGCATATCTTTCAGTATTAAAACAACTAAAAGAAATGTTTCCAAGGGCTCAAAAAGTAATTACAACTTTACGCGGATCTATTTCGGCTTCACATAATACATGGTCAGGAGTGATGTATGATGGTGAACAATTATTTGAAGCGCCAAAGTATGATATCACTCATATTGTAGACAGGGTAGGAGGTGGAGATAGCTTTATGGCAGGTTTGATCTATGGATTATTAACTTATGAAAACGATCAGGATGCATTAAACTTCGCTGTAGCAGCATCATGCCTGAAGCATACAATAAAAGGTGATGCGAATTTGGTGACAGTGGAAGAAGTAGAGAAATTAATGTCCGGGGATGCAAGCGGACGTGTAAGCAGATAAATATAGATATGGCACAATTTAATAGGATAGAAGTCGCACTTAAAATGGAAGAACAGGGCCTCGTCCCTCTTTTCTTTCATTCTGATATAGACCTTGCAAAGTCAGTATTGAAA
>JAHHJO010000422.1:0-4739 GCA_018680275.1 Bacteroidia bacterium | reverse complement strand
CAACAAGCTGGGACCATATGAGAAGTTTATTACCGAATATTTCAACTACGATAAAGTATTACCCATTAATACAGGTGTTGAAGCTGTCGAAACTGCAATCAAGCTTTGCAGAAAGTGGGCATATGAGAAAAAAGGCGTAGAGCGATATAAAGCTAAAATCATATTTGCATCCGGGAATTTTCATGGCCGTACTTTGGGTGCTATATCTGCTTCCGTAGATCCATCAAGTACTTCAGGATTTGGTCCTTT
This sequence comes from Bacteroidia bacterium, assembly GCA_018680275.1. GTDB lineage: Bacteria > Bacteroidota > Bacteroidia > Chitinophagales > Saprospiraceae > RFSX01. The sequence continues at coordinate 4,490 of JAHHJO010000422.1, read as the reverse complement.
TATGCCTGGATACGAGATTATTCCATACAATGATCTTGAGGCACTTGAAGCAGCAGTTAAAGACGAGAATGTAGGCGGATTTATAGTAGAACCTATACAGGGTGAAGCCGGCGTGGTTGTACCTGATGAGGATTACCTGTCTAAAGCATATGATCTATGTAAATCCCATAATGTATTATTTATTGCTGATGAAGTGCAAACCGGTATTGCACGCACAGGTCGATTATTGGCGACCTGCGGAAATTGCTCTTGTGACAAATCATGTGGTCACAAACCAGAGATTAAACCAGATATTCTCATCCTGGGTAAAGCCTTATCAGGTGGTGTCTTCCCAGTGTCAGCGGTATTAGCCGATGATGAGATAATGTTATGTATCAAACCTGGTGAACATGGATCAACCTTTGGTGGAAATCCGCTTGCCTGTGCTGTGGCAATGGCAGCATTGGAAGTCGTCGAGAATGAAGGTTTGGCAGAAAAAGCCATGTTCCTTGGCAAAATCTTCAGGGAACGGATGCAAGCGCTAGTAGATAAATCCGAACTGGTTACACTGGTACGTGGTAAAGGGCTGTTAAATGCCATCGTAATCAATGATAGCGAAGACAGCCGTGTTGCCAGGGATATTTGTTATGCTTTGAAAGATAATGGGCTGTTAGCCAAACCAACACAAGGCAATGTTATTCGGTTTGCACCACCTCTTGTTATCACTGAAGAAGAGTTACATCACTGTTGTGATATCATTGAAAAAACAATACTGGATTTCCAAATGAATTAAGCTCGTATATGAAATTTTATTAATATAATTGCGTTTTTATAAGCGCTTGATATATCTTTAATTATATATTAATTATTTTCATGATACGATTATCCGGAAAGATTTTTCTTCTGGGAGCACTTTTTCTTTTTCCTGCCTTGCTGTTTCCACAAGAATCCTATACCCTCAACTCAAAGAACTACTTTTTTCCTGACGGAAATGATTACTTGTCAGAAGAGCTCTTTGGTCTTTCATTGCATTCCTTTGAAAGCAAAGCCATCAGTGATGGTAATATTGCAGGTGCTTCATTCAGTTCTTTCAAACTTGATGAATCCCGATCGATTGATTTGCTCCTGGAGTCGGTCGCAAGATCATCTGATGAACGAGAAAACAATGAGATCTATGCGATGATTGCAAACAAGTATTTTGCTCGTAAAGAATTCAAAACGGCGAGAAATTATTTTAAGCAAGTAGATGATCGATTGCTATCACCGGATCAGTATGTGGAACTCAATTTTAAACTGGGCTATACCTTGCTTCTTGAAAAGAAGTTCTCGGACGCAAAAGGCTATTTTTCAAAATCCAGGAAGTACAACAGCCCTTATGAAGTACACGCTGATTATTATATCGGCATCTGTGCATATTTTCTGAACCAGAAAGAGGAAGCCATCCGTTCATTTGAATCTGTAGAGAATTCCAAGAAATACAGGGACCTTATACCCTACTACCTTGCCCAGATATATTTTAAGGATGGAAATTATGATGAAGCCATCCGATATGCCGAAAAGAAATTATCGGACTCGAGAATGCAAGATAAGGCCCCGGTATATAAGATTCTTGGTCTTTCCTACCTTGCAAAAAACGATTTTGAAAAATCATTGCAATACCTTGATGCATACGCCAGGGAATCTCCGAAACTCACGGAAAATGAATTTTACCAGATTGGCGTAAGTCACTATAAACTGGGACAATTTTTCGAGGCGGAAGAATTGTTTTCCGAACTAAGTCATCAAAACACAAGCATCGGGCAAGTATCCAATTTCCTGCTTGGCAGTATTTATCTGAATGCCGGAGAACAAAAGAATGCACAATCGGCTTTTAAACAGGCCAGTAAACATGATTATTTCCCCGATATCAGGGAAGAATCTCAATTCCTCTATTATAAACTATCTGCTGAACTCGGTGAAGAACGGGTTGCAATGAATGGGCTATCCAACGTTACCGAATCCAGTCCGTACTTTCGAGAGGCCAGAGATCTGCTTGCAGAAGTCCTCTTAAGATCCAAGGATCATGTTGCGGCAATAGGTACGATTGAAAACCTGACACAGAAATCAGACAAAATGCTTAATACCTATAAGAATCTGACATATGATTACGGTATTCAGAATTTCGAGGATGGCCAATTAGCCAAAGCCATAGAATATCTTAAGATCAGCAGAAATACTCCAGGTGATGAAACCCTGCAATCAGATGCAAGCTATTGGCTGGCATATGCTTATGAATTAGAAGCAGATAGTAAAAACAGCGAGCGGTTACTGGATGAATATCTTGCAAGTTCACATCAGGATCACAAATTTGAAGCGTATTATCTTAAATCATACCAGGATATCCAGAACAAGGCATTCAAAGATGCAAGGAAATCCCTTGAAATGGCTGTAGCTGCATTTGATGTCAATCAGGATCAGAAAACACTGTTTGATGATGCCATAGTCAGGCTGGCAGACCTGGAGCTGCTTGACAATAATTACCTTGAAGCGATAAGTTATTATGACCTGGCGATTGAAAACAATGCTGTTGAATCGGACTATATCCTGTATCAAAAAGCGCTCATCTATGGAGTGATCAATGAAGACCTTGAAAAACTAACAAGTCTTGAGTCGCTCATCAGGAAGTATCCCGACTCTGAATATCGTGATAATGCCATGTTTGAAATAGGTGAATCTTTACTTAGCCTCGAGAAAAACAATGAGGCGTTCAAAGTATACCAGGCCGTTGTTAAAGAATTTGGTGAAGAATCAGAATATGCGCCTTTGTCATATCTCAGAAAAGGTCTGATAAGTTACAACCAGGGAGACATCAATTCTGCTTTAAAGTTTTACAAGAAAGGCTTGAAGCTGAGTGAAGACCCTGAACTGCAAAGACAAGCTTTATTTGCTATCGAAGAGATCTACCTGAATGACATGAGTGATCCGCAAGGTTATTTTGACTTTGTGGATTCTGATGTGGGTTTTGAACTCGAAACCTTCAAACGAGATTCCATCAGTTACCAGTTAGGCTACCGGGCTTACCAGGAAAGCCGCTTTATAAAGGCTATTGAAGCTTTCAGGGATTATGAGAATAAATATTCTGAAGGTCTCTTTATGGAAGATGCCTGGTATTACATGGCAGAATCATTTGTACTGACTAAAGACTATGTTCCTGCCCTGAAGTACTATGAAAAAATATTATCTGATCCGGAATCAAAGTATTACGGAACTTCGATTAAAAAAGCTTCCCTGATCGCTTTTAATCATGTCAAGGATTTTGAAAAATCTCATATGTTGTTTAAACAATGGATTGCCTCCGGTACTGAAGTCGGCCAGGATGTTTACGAATCTGGACTTTACAGTGCATATGTTATTGGCAATGATGAGTCTATTCAAAAATATGCACAATGGTTAATTGATGCAGATCAAACACCAAAAGATAAAAAAAGTGCTGCTTATTTCTATCTAGGCAAATCATTTGAGCGCCAGGGAAAGACAACAGATGCGATCAATGCATATAATAAAGTTTCACAGTTGTCATCGAACAGGCAGTCTGCTGAAGCAAGTTTTAGTGTCGCCAGTATACTCTACGGCATGGGGCAATTGGACCAGGCAGAAAGCCAGGCCTTTGAAACTACAAGAAAATCATCCAATTACCCGTTTTGGGTTGCTAAGAGCCTCATACTTATTGGTGACATTTATGCTGATCGGAATGATTATTTAAATGCTTCGGCAGCCTACGAGTCAGTTGTTGAAAACTTTAAGGAGAACCAGGAAGTATTGAACGAAGCCCAAAGCAAGCTGGACAGATTAAATAAGAAAATAGAAGAGACCAGCCGAGTAAAAGACGAAGGGAAATTAGACTTAATCCAACAAGATTCAATCCGATGAGAAAATCCGCGTTTGTTATAATATTATTATTTGGGGCCATTGTAATTAGTGCCCAGGAGAACGATACTATCCGCAGACCTTCAGACAAGGTTGAAGTGGTGAAGAATTATGAAGCCATCATTTTACAGGCTCAGAAAAAGGAAATCGATATTAAGCAAAGGGAACAAACGTTTACCCCCGTCAATTTCCAGTATGCCCAAAAGTCTCCTAAAGCCATAGAATTCGAACGGCCTGACCCTGTGATCCAGGCATTGGGATATAAGGAAAACCAAAGACGGGATGAAGATCTCAAGGATGGAAATATCTATGGCGGATATGGCAACCTGAATACGATTAATGGAGGAGCAGCATATCATTATTATATCGAAGACTGGATTGAAGCCGGTTTTAAAGTAGATCATTTTTCTGCAAAGAATAAAGACCTTGCTTTTCAAAAATTTGCGAATACAACATCCAATCTTTATGCCGGGTATTATTTCAATCCCAGGACAAAGATCAAACTGGATCTTCGAGGTGATTTTGACAGGCATTATAGTGACTCGTTACTTGTAGAAGATGAGTTTTATACCCGACAGGCCTATAACAGAACAGGTGCAAATTTA
>JAHHJO010000504.1:0-2547 GCA_018680275.1 Bacteroidia bacterium | reverse complement strand
ATACTGCAAGGACCTGCCATCATCGTGAGCTTATTATCTCCAAACAGGACGCCATCACCACAGTCTATGACTGTTCGGTCTACCTTCCACTTACTGCTGACAAGCTTGTGCTTGCCACTAACCCTATGTACATCTGCTATGCCTTTCATATGGCCAATTTTGCGAATATCAAATTCGTCCTTGGAAGAACATATCAGGTATTTATTTATTTGTGTATCTACAGGGTAATAGTCAATTTTCAGTTCTTTGAGTTTTCCCTCCAACTGAAGGTAACCCTGCTTTTGATTGTCTTTGTTTAATTGAATGATCATATCTATTAGATTAGTCTCTGATTGATTTTACGAATGATTTAATATCCTCTTTTAGGTTTTTACTGTCCTTTATATTATTTATAAATGCACTTCCAATAATGGCACCTGCAGTATATGAGCACACAAATTCATAATCTGATTTGTTTTTTATACTGAAGCCCACCAAAACAGGGTTGTCAAGATTCATTTTTTGTAGTCTTGACAAATAGGCCTCTGAAGATCGGATGTCTGTACCTTTCCCTGTCGTGCTTGAACTGCTCACTGCATAGATGAATGCATTACTCAGACTATCTATATAGCGAATCCGATCATCACTGGTTTCAGGGGTGACCAGGAATATTGCTGACATTCCATGACTTAGAAATTTTTGCTGGTACTTTTCAATGTATATATCCGGGGGTAGATCGGGTAGTATGACACCGTGGATTCTATTTAAAGCACATTGTTCGCAAAATTCATCCACACCGTATTGTAGTACTGAATTGAAATAACCCATAATAACCTTGGGGATATCAGTATTGTGAAGTGCCAATTGCTGAAAAATCAATTCAGTAGTTATTCCATTATTAATGGCTGTGCTATTGCTGCTTTGTATCGTTTGGCCGTCGCTTACCGGGTCTGAAAAGGGTATACCGATTTCAACCATATCTACTCCTGCTTCGCTCAGTCCTTCCAGAATGTCCGGCATACTATTTATCCCCGGGAAACCAGCCGTAAAGTATATGTTGAGTATCGGCCTTTTTCGATTGATGATATATTGTTTAAAAGTCATTGATTTAATGTTTCCGTTAGAGTTGCAAGATCTTTGTCACCTCTTCCACTCAGATTGATAATAATTCTATTTTCTTGTGCATGTTCCATTTTTTCAAGGAAAGCCAGGGCATGGGCAGTTTCAAGTGCTGGAATGATGCCTTCCTTCCGGGAAAGCAGGTGGCAAGCATTTAAAGCTTCCTGATCAGTCACATTGACATATTTTACTCTTTCAATATCATGCAGATATGCATGTTGTGGACCGATTCCGGGATAATCCAGTCCTGCAGAGATACTATGTGGTTCAATGACCTGTCCGCTTTTAGTTTGCAGGAGTTTTGTCATCGATGCATGCAATACACCTTTACTTCCAAGCGCAAGTGTAGCTGCGGTAAAGTCTGTATCGGTACCTTTGCCGGCAGCTTCTACTCCTATAAGTTCAACTTCATTTTCATCAAGAAAATGATAAAAAGCTCCAATGGCATTGCTGCCTCCACCCACACAGGCAATAATATGGCTTGGGTTTCCAGTCATTTGTTTTTTTATTTCTTGACTTATGACTGACTGAAACCTAGCCACCATATCAGGATAAGGATTTGGGCCTACTACAGACCCGATGATATAATGAGTGTCTACAGGGTTATTTATCCAATCCCTAATGGCTTCATTAGTCGCATCTTTTAAGGTTTTACTTCCGCTATGCACAGGTACAACTTCGGCACCAAGCAGCTTCATTCGAGCCACATTGGGAGATTGCCTCTTTATATCTTTTATACCCATATACACACAACATTTCATTCCCACCAGGGCGCAAGCAGTTGCAGTTGCAACACCATGCTGGCCTGCTCCTGTTTCAGCAATGATCCTCGTTTTATTCAGCCTCTTTGCCAATAAAATCTGTCCAATCGCATTGTTGATTTTATGAGCTCCCGTATGACATAAATCTTCTCTTTTGAGATATATTTTTGTATTGTAATAATTGCTTAGTCGGGAGGCGAAATACAGTGGGGTAGGTCTGCCAACATAATCTCTTAATAGTTGATCGAACTCTTTCTTGAATTGATCAGACGCAATAATTTCCAAATAGGAATCCCTGATCTCCTTTATATTCGGATATAACATTTCCGGGATATAGGCTCCACCATACTCACCATAGAAACCCTTGTTGTCGGCGTGGTACATTATATTTTAGTTTTAACTTTTTTAATAAATCTGTCAACTAATGCTGCATCTTTCACTCCAGGTTCAATTTCAAACCTGCTGTTGATATCTATACAGTAAGGTTCAGGTATATCAGAATTCCTTATATCGTCTAGGTCATTAAAAGCAATGCCTCCACTTAGAAAAAACCCTTTGTCCTCTCTGTATTGCCTGAGCTTTTTCCAATCGAAGCTGGAACCACTTCCTCCAAAGTTTTCACTTGGTGTATCAAATAAAAAGTAATTGATATTTTCAGTGAACTCATTTAGACTGTCCCATTCAAAAT
>JAHHJO010000583.1:0-2254 GCA_018680275.1 Bacteroidia bacterium | reverse complement strand
TTGACAATAACAATTTGGAAGGATCATTACCTGAGGGCTTATTTAACAATACGGCAATCAGAAGGCTCTTCCTTCATAACAACAACCTAAGTGGGTGTTACCCTGAGGAGAGCGAACAACTATGTGCAATAGGACAAGCCATGAATCCATTTATAATAGAAATAAACGGTGAAGAAGTTGAAGTTTATTTTGAGGACGGATTCAACATGCGAAATAATCCGCTACTTCCTTGGGAGGGTGATTTTGAGAGACACTGTAATGGAGAAGACCAGATCGGTGCTCCTTGCGATGCGGGCAACAAGTCAAATGTAGCAGATGTTATTAATATGGATTGTGAGTGTGCAGAAGATGACGGAACAGCAACATACGATCTGGATGGAGTTGTAATTTCTATATTCCCTAATCCCGTAACAGCGGAGTTGGTTGTTGAAATTGATGACAGTAAGGACGTCGTTGCTAAACTCTATTATATTAACGGTAAAGAAGCATGCGATATTGAATTAAACAGACGAACCGATCTTTCTGAATTTCCTGAAGGTGCCTATGTTTTGATAATCGAAAAAGACAATCAAATACTAATTACAGAAACGGTCATCAAGCAGTAATCTTGTTATTTCAAAAAAGAAACAGTCATTTTCTTAATCCTGTCTGATAGTTTTTCAGATGACATTTTTTCTCTGAGACGGTCTACAATTATAGGGAACGCAAGTGGTGATGGTTTTGCTGGAAAAACGACCTTCAATTTTTGGTTCCTTATCCGGTTAAGGGCTTTCTTCATTCTTGCTTCCTCCAGCTGGAAAGTCATGACTTCTTCATAAGTCTGGAGATATAGAAGATTATCCGGATCATAATCCCGAAAGACATCAAACAGAAGCTTTGAAGAAGCCTGAAGATGACGGTCTTTTTTCATTTTACCCGGAAAGCCCTGGAAGATCAAACCGGATATTCTTGCGATATCCCTGAACCTTCTCCTTGCCAGTTCTGTCGCATTAATACTGGCCTGGATATCTATTCCAAGTTTGGCAGGATTAAAGAGATCATAATTAACAATTTCTTTTACATCTATTTTTTTATCTGAAAGAAGTTCAAATCCGTAATCATTCATAGCAATGGAAAAGCTGATAGGAAACAACCTGGAAATTCTTTGAGCGATTAATGCCCCCATTCCTTCATGGACATACCTGCCTTCAAACGGGAACATTAATAAATGAAATCCTTCATCTGACTGAAAGTATTCAATAAGAAATTCGTCTTTTGAAGGAAGAATGCTTCTCCTTTTTTGCATTTCAAGGATCGGAGTAAGTCTGCTTAGTTCCAGGTCTGGCTTTTTAACCGTTTCGTATTCATAAAGTTTTTCTCTCAGAACTTCAGACATTTCAGAACTTAATGGAACACGACCGCCAAGATAGGACGGAATTCTCCTGGTTACCTTTTTACTCTTTCTAACCAAAACAGTCATATCCTTGATCATCACAAGCTCAAGGGGTCTTCCTGCGAACCAGAAACTATCTCCGGGGTTCAGATGCCCTGCAAACCATTCTTCAACAGAGCCAATCCGACCGCCCTTCAGGTATCGTACCTGAAGCATGGCCTCACTGGTAATTGTACCGATACTCAACCTGTGCCGCTGTGCAATTCTCCTGTCTGTTATTTTAAAAACACCATTATCGATTATGACTTTCTGATATTCATCATAAGCCTGTAATGATTTTGATCCATATACAAGGAAGTCGAGAATTTGTTGCCATTCTCCGTCAGAAACACTTTCATAACAGTGGGTTTGTTTTATTTCCTTGAAAATTTCATCAGGATGAAATCCTTCCGAGACCGACAGAGTCATCAGGTATTGAATTAATACATCCCATGACCTGATATATGGAACTCTAACTTCAATGTTTTTGTCGTTTATAGCATTTCTCAACGCTGCCGACTCAATGAGTTCCAGTGTATGGGTAGGAAGGAAGTAGATTTTGCTGATTTGTCCAGGTGAATGACCGCTCCTTCCAGCCCGCTGCATAAACCTGGCGACACTTTTAGGACTTCCTATTTGCACAATGGATTCTACGGGTCTAAAATCCACGCCAAGATCAAGGCTGGATGTTGAAACTACTGCTTTGAGGCGTCCGGTATAGAGTGCCTCTTCTACCCAGTCACGAAGCTCCCGGCTGATAGAGCCATGGTGCATCGCCATTTGGCCCGCAAGTTCCGGAGCTAACTCAAGGAGTTTTTGATACCAGATTTCACATTGCCCACG
>JAHHJO010000402.1:0-4137 GCA_018680275.1 Bacteroidia bacterium | reverse complement strand
GAACAATCAATTTCAGTGTTGTCAGGACAAACCAGTCGTGGTGGTGAAAAATCCTGTACTTCAACATTAACCATACAGAAATTATGATTCCCTTCCAGGTCAATGACCCGCATTGAAACCATTGTTTCTTCTCCTAGGTCAGAACAACAGAATGATTCTTTCTGCGACCATCCGCATTTGGTTTCAAATTCTACGACATAATATGTTTTGAGGCCTGTTTGCCTTTCTGCTTCCCAATCTCCATCTTCGTTCACAACAACATAGACATCTCCTTTCCTGTAATTTTCATCAGGGAAAGGTTCATTACTTGCCCAATGTCCGTTGAAGTTATAGCTGTTATTTGAGGCATCCCAATACATTTTGTTGACATCAAAACTGTTGCCTTTCAAGCCGATATAATACGGATCATCCGTAATCTGGCTGACAGCATTCCTTAGCCATGTATTTTCGCCTGCATTGTTGATAACCGCTACATTTCCATCGAGAGCTTCTGCAAAATTGAATGCCCTTCTTCCGTTATACTTATATTTTGATAAATAGTAGTAATGACCATTGTATTCGCCAAGAGAATGCATGAAGTCAAGCTTTCTTTCGTAGCACTGACAGTCACTCTGATCCATTCGCTGGATGAGCTTGGTGAAAACACCGCAATTATCCCATGAATTGTCATCAAAAGTGGATGGACCGGCAAAGGCCAAACCTCCATTATTTAATGCAATTGAAGTATAAAGGTCACATGCCGGAATTGGTTGTTCATCATCAATTAATTCAAATTCACCAACACAATCATCAGTCTTGTTTCCACAAATATCAGTGATAGTATACTTCACCCATATTGAATCATAGGAGAAGCTCACATTGTGAATTGTATATCTCTCTGAATGAGGATCCCATGTGATATTTCCATCAACATATGTATCATCATTATAATCATTATAGTTACCTACTTTATATTCAATATCATATGACCATCCTGCACATTCATTGGAAACAACAGGAGGTTCTACGATGATATCGGAACCACATTCATGTGTGTCGGTATAATATGTTTTATCAGCCGGTGCTTCACATTCCGGTTCTGCATTATCCATGATAGTAATGATCTGGGTATAGAGTACATCTTCGTTTGTGCATGCATCCCAAACTGACCATTTACGCAATATTTTCTTCGAGTTACCACATATTGGAATAACCTGATCCTTATATCCGATCAATTGAAGGTTCGTACATAATAATCCACGGGGTTCGCCTGTACATGCAGGAGAAGGATTCCCATTGGCATCTACGTTATCAAGCCATTTGTTACATAGAAGTTGTGATGGGTTATCTAGATCACATGCATCCAGAGATCCATAAGTATTATCTGTGTCAGGCGCACCAGCAAGATCATCATCAAGTCCTGAGTCCCAGTTTGGCGGCCAGATAATTGATGTCTTGTCAACCAGTCCGATATAAATATCAACCGAGCATGAACTGCTTAATCCGTTATTAATATCTACTGCTGTCCATGTTCTCACGATATGCTGTGGATCGGCACATTCATCTGCAGATATTTTTGTATCCACATATGAAAGAATGACATCACTACAGTTATCAAATCCTGAAACCAGCCAATTGTCCTTATCTGGTCTGTAAACTGAAATAACATCAGCAGGAAATTCAGGATAACCGGCTGGATTTGTTTTATCAGCAAAATCAAAACAAGTTACCGATACAGATCCAGGGCAATATGGCTCCAATTCTGTGATGGACTTGTCTTCTACGACTACAGTTCCCCAACATGAATTTCCTCCACACTCCTGGGTTACTGTCACTATAAATATATTACCAAGTTGATCCTGAGTAATCATATTGCCGTCAAGCACTTCCCCGGTGCTGGCATCTACAATTTCCAACTGGTAAGCTTCATTCATATTGAAATCTCCTTCAAGAATCATATCAGGGTAAAGCTCGAGGATACATGAATTATTCAATGAGACATTAACCTGGTTGTTACATGCCAATGAGGCAACTTCATCTCCCGGAACAGTTACCGTTAAAGTAGACTCAAAAGAACATCCGTCAGGACAATCCCCCGATACAACCAGGTCATAAGTACCACTTTCTGTATATGTAACTTCTATTGAACTTCCGCTTCCTGTTGAAGGATTCATCATGAAACCTCCTGAGCCTGGCGGATCTCCCGGCACAACTGTCCATCCTACATTGGTATATGAAGGATCCACAGAATAAGTCTCGGTTTGGCCAAGACAAACATGCACATCTCCATAAACGGAGACTGTATCTACAACGGCGACAATTTCAACAGGTTTTATAACCTGGGATACCGTACATCCGTTAGGATCTGTATTTTCTATAGCAAGGGTATAAATTCCTGGAACATCAGGAAAATCAATTTCAACCATACTCCCACTACCTGTCAAAGGTGTAATCATATTGACAGCGGGTGTTGAACTCCATGTTACAGCCACACTGTCAGGATTATTCACACTGTATTTGACGCCTTCATTATTTGCAAAACACAAGTACATAGGACCTTGTATAACATAATCTTCAGCGACATCATGAACGGATACAACGACATTGGCATTAAATGTAAAGCCATTGATAGTCTGACCCGAGATAAATACAAGATGATCGCCTGGTTCATCATATACTACTTCGTATTGCAGGTTATCGGTACCATATACATTTTCAAATGTAGTAGATCCGTTTGTGGACCAGTTGATTGTATTGGGCAGAAGGTTTGGATTTGAAATGCTTGCTGAAAATTGTGCAGTGGCTCCCATACAAACTTCCATATCACCCGTTATGTCCGCACTGGGTGACATACAGGTAATCATATTCATATCAAGTACAGGAATATCATTATTCATGACTGTAGCAAATGGCATCACACCATCGTAGGCATAACCTGTCAAACGATATTTACCCGGGTTGAACGGGTCTTCCGGAATAACATGTCCATCTGTTACAAGGATATCGGGGTCAATATTTGAATACAGGTTAGCCACATTTGAAACCGTCCAGGTCTCTTCTGAGCTACCACTGTTAACCGTTATCCTGAAAGCTACTGTCCCTGCCTGCAGGGCATTATCGAAATGGCATGTGTACGAAACCTGAGAAAGCAAACCATTCGCCATCAGGAAGATGGCAAACAGTAAGCTGATGTTTCTCTTGGCTAATTGTGTAAGCACTGGTCTAATCATCGATCTATGGTATTAAATAAATTCGTTTTTGCTCAAAAGGAATATGGGCCCTGTTTAGGGTCCACACCTTTTTCGTCGATGTACTAAGACCAACATCTATTCCAAAAAGCCTTTCATATTATATTTTAATTTAATGTGATACACATTAGGATTATCTCTTATGTGTATCCGATTAGAAGCCAATACATAAGCTTTTTAGATGAAGTCAATATAATTCTAAAAAATTCTTAATATTTTGGAAAAGAAGCGTTGCAGAGTATTTGACTCATCAACTAAATCGAAGTGCGAAAGCAACGTTTTACCTTTAAATAAGGTATTAATGAATATAGTCTAATTCAAACATTATGATTCGTAATCTAAGCGCTTTTTTCATACTCTTCCTGGGATCTGTTCATTTTCTCCATTCGACGGAATCTGATTTAGCTTGTTCCATTGACAAATTGAAAGTGGAAGCATTGCCATGTGATTCTATGAACATATTTTTTGCTGAATTATCATTTGAAGTCGATGATCCGGGTGTTAATGGATTCCTGGTCAGAGGCAACGGTGTTGTTTATGATACATTTGAATATGGAGAAGTCTCATATGAAATTGGTCCGCTCTCAGGTGACTGTTCTACCATTTACCAATTTACTGTGGAAGATATAGATGATCCGGATTGTGAAGCATACTATGAATTTGACCTACCTGTTTGTTGTACACCACCGGAATGTAAAATTCAGGTCGATGATGTTGTTCAACTCGCATGTGACAGCAGTGGCTTCAGACAAATTCAATTTTCAATAATAACCGAGAATATTGGAAGCCTTGGTTTTGATATCTTTTTCATGGGTGTCCCTATCGCACATTTCGATTATGGATTCACTAATTATGTAATTTCTTTGCCAGGAGATGCTTATTTCACATTGAAAATTGCTGACACTGAATT
>JAHHJO010000281.1:0-6788 GCA_018680275.1 Bacteroidia bacterium | reverse complement strand
ACCCCTGATTCTTCCTTCAAGAACTTGTAACCAATTAATACAAAACAATATGAAAGCGAAAGTTGATAAGTACAAAATGCCAACGATAATTTTAATCGTGTTGGTAGCATTATGGGCCATTCTAGGTCTGATGGATATGAAAAATAATACAACTGACGGTTATCGAACTGATGGTAATAGCACTATCATCCAGATTGACCAAGACTCACCAGCGGAAGCCGCCGGCCTGCAGGTAGGTGATCGTTTGATAAGTATTGATGGAACTGGTGTCAATGATACAAAATCCTGGGAATTGAAGTCAAGAGCGAAAGTAGGAGATACATGGTCCTATGTTGTTGATCGCAATGGAGAAGAAATGGCTATGGATTTAACCTTTGCCTCACCATCAGGAAGTTCTAAAATGCTTAATTATGCCGGTTTCTTGCTTGGGCTTATATTTCTATTGTGCGGTATCTGGATATTCATGACCAATAAAAGCTATGCTGCAGCTTTATTTTCAGTGTTTTCCATTTTATTCTCATTAACTTTTTTCGGGGGACCTTACTTATCAAGTCCTGCAATGAGAGATATTTCCAATATTGTAACCACAACACTTTTCCTCGGGGCATTTGCATACCTGGTCAAATTCCTATTACAGTTTCCTTCCCAAAGATCTCCTCTTGGAACATCAAAAGCCAACTATCTGATTTTTGGACCAGTAGTTTTACTTGCTGTAATTATTATAATTCTAGAACTACTTGATCCAGAATGGGTTACAGGTTTGAGAACAGGGATGAGGGTCCTGTTTGGCTTGACCATCGTATACTACTTTGGCTGGGCATTACTGACATTGATTAAAAGATATAATAGCAGCACTGCTGAAGAAAGATCCGCCAAGGGTATCAACCTGATGCTCATTGGAGCAATACTGGGCCTGGTTCCAATACTAATTTTGATCATAATCAATACAGTATCTCCTTCAACGATTATACCCGGTGGAGATTATGCATTCCTGACGCTGGGGTTAATACCAATTTCATTTGCATTGGCTTTAAATAAAGAATAAAAAGATTAAAATGCTTTACATCAAGTAAAAAATGTCAAAGACCCTGCTTCTATGTAGGGTCTTTGTTTTTTACAGTAAAATGGGAGTCATTTGATTTTCAGATGTTCCTGAATAACAATAAAACAAGCCATTCTTCCTGCAATATATTTTATTCAAACCATAGTTTAGTTTTCATAAATAATCGCCAATTTGTAGATATTCTGATAATCCATAAATAATACGGACATTGACTCCTAATTTAAAATATTCGATTTTTTTCCTGGCTATTCTTGTTCTAACTTTTCTCATTGCATTAATTGTTGACAAATTATTCAGGCAACTAATCAAGAAATCCAGTGAAGATTTAAATAATGACCCAACCAACTATAAATTTTTGCGTCGTGTAGTTACTGCAATGATTTATCTTGTTGGATTTGGTGCGGCAATCTACATAATGCCAAACCTTCGTGCGCTTGCCAATTCGATGCTTGCAGGTGCAGGAATCATGGCCGTAGCTTTAGGATTTGCATCCCAGCATGCATTGAGTAATATCATAAGCGGTTTTTTTATTGTCATTTTTAAACCATTCAGGGTAAACGACAGATTGAAAATCCGGGATTTAAACGGTGTAGTTGAAGATATTACTTTAAGGCATACTGTGATTCGTGATTTTGAAAATCGAAGAATATTAATTCCAAATGCAGTCATCAGTGATGAGATCATCATTAATGCTGATTTTGCCAATGATAAGATATGTAAGTGGATTGAGATAGGTATTAGTTATGATTCTGATATTGATCTGGCCAAAAGAATTATGGAGTCAGAAGTTCTTGATCATCCGATGCATGTAGACCCGAGAACCGAAGAACAAATCGCTGAAGGCATCCCGGAAGTTCCGGTTCGTGTTTTATCACTTGGTGAATATTCAGTTAATTTGAGAGCATGGGCATGGTCTAAGGATGCCGTTGATGGTTTTGTGATGAGTTGTGAGCTATATGGGAGTATTAAAAAAAGATTTGATTCAGAAGGCATCGAAATACCCTTTCCATATCGAAATATCATTCATAAAAACAGCAGTTAATATCATTTCATCCATAGCTAACTGGAAAATATGGCCAAAAGAAGAAAGAAAATTGGTTTGCCACCAGGTTCCGTCATTTTTACCGGGAACCGCAAAGTAGAGACTGCATATATTCATTACCTGCAATATGATTCTGATTCATTTACAGATCAGTCTTACGATACCAAAAATGATATCATCATTAATGAATCACCTGATGAAAAAGTTGACTGGTATGATATTCGTGGTTTGCATGATACTGATTTGATAACTGCTTTGGGAAAGTTATTCCAGATCCATCCACTCATACAGGAAGATGTCGTTGATATCTATCAAAGACCAAAATTTGAACAATATAGCTCTGGTAATTTGTTTATAATCAGAGCATTCCATCTCGATAAAAATGAATTAAAAGTCAGGACTGAGCAAGTTAGTCTGTTCTTCAAAACAGGACTCGTCATCTCATTCCAGGAAAGTGATACTGACTTGTTTCAACCGATACGTGAACGTATCAGAACATCGGCTGGAAGAATCAGAAATAAAGGTGCAGATTACCTGGTCTATTCATTGCTAGATAATACGGTCGATCACTACTATTATGTACTGGATAGTATCGGGGAATTAATCGAAAAAGTTGAAGATGATCTTCTTGAAGACCCCGATCATACAATCAAATCCAGAATACACAATCTCAAAAAGGAATTATTGATCGTTAGAAAATCCATACTCTCTTTACGTGAAAGCTTAAGCCAGTTTTCAAAATCTGACAGCCAGTTTATCGCGTCCGATACAATCCTGTACATTCGTGATTTATACGATCATGTTGTCCAGCTTCTGGACACAGTTGAAAATTACCGGGACTTGCTAAATGGTCTACAGGACTTGTATCTCTCAGAAATCAGTTTCAAGATGAACAAAGTCATGCAGATCCTGACCATTATCACAACCATATTTGTACCACTGTCCTTTTTGGCAGGATTATATGGAATGAACTTCGACAATATGCCGGAATTACATTTCAAGTATGGATATTTCTACCTCCTGGGAATTATGATGATTCTTTTCCTGACTCTTCTATTTTTCTTTAAGAAAAAGAAGTGGTTTTGACATTTAACAGATCTAGTTATCGCTCAAATTATTGTATAATTTTTTCCTGATTACAGTTATTTCTTCATTGCCTGCATCTTCCCATAAGTCAAAGATCTCCATACCCATTCAAAAGGACCAAAACGGTAATGCTTCATCCACCATCTTGAAACAATAACTTGAGCCAGCCAGATACCTAAAATAAATAACCATTGCTCAGCCCTGCCAACTGTACCAAACAGTCCTAATCCATGACCATAAAATATCAGAGTCACTATAATTGATTGCATAAGATAATTACTCAATGCCGTTCGCCCTACCGGTGCAAGCCATTCTTTCAACAATTCAGCAACTTTACTTTTACTCAACCACATGATCAATCCAATATACCCTAAAGCCATAGGAAGACTGCCAAGAAAGTTAAACTGGCTTCCAATGAAGAATGAATATTCGCAAGACCAGTCATTCTTATAGTTCTGGAACAAACCGATAATACCTAGAGTAAGACCCAAACCAAATCCTGACAACATCATTTTCTTATAAAACGAAGAAGAGCGTTCAGCAGTGATAACCTTTGTTTTATACAAACCCATTCCAATCAACATTAACCCTGTTATCTGCCATCCCATGCTAAATACAAAGACGAAGGTTTCAAGATAAAAGGCACCTGATGCCCTGACTGGCATTTGATCAAGCCAGCTTCCTTTGTAGGCAGCAGTTTCTGTTGCTATAGCTTCCCCTGATGGTACCCAGCCTGTACATAATTCTGCAATTTCTGCTTCGCCCCAGTACGGCATGGAAAATCCCGTCATCAAACCCAGAACCAGTACTATAAAATAAAACACAGCAGCTAATATGAATAATGTCTTAGCTGATTTCTTCCTGAATAAATAAACCCATAAAGAACATATCGCATAAGGCACAAGTATATCCCCCATCCAGATGAGGTATGCATGCGCCAGTCCAAATAACAACAACCAAAAGTTTCTTGAATAATGCCTCTTTGCCGGGCTGCTTCCCTTAGCTACCATCCTGTCAGTCATCAAAATAATACCTGCGCCGAACAGGATGGAAAATAAAGACATGAATTTCTGATTGGCAAACAACTGACTAAAGATGAATGCCCATTCATCTGCGCCCTGGAGTTGTCCTTCTGCCATCGGATTGAGGTAATTTGCGCCCACCATCGAAAATGAAATCATATTCATGATCAGGATACCTAATAATGCAAAGCCCCTGAGAATATCAAGGGAATCTATCCGGTTCGATGCCGAGGTTGGTTTAATCGTTGTCATATGAAATCTTGAGATACTTTCGTAAGATATATTCAGAGTTTGGATAGAGAATTAAAAATATTTCGATTCTTTAATTTCAATATATTGCGCTCCAATTTGAAACTAATGAAATCATTTCTAATTATTTGCCTCGTCGTTGTTGCATTTTCATTGTCTGCACAGAATATCAAAGACAGTACGCATATTGAAACCATAGTTATAACCGACTCCAAGATTCCAAAAACTTCCAAACAAAGCACAAAGAATATTATTACTATCTCTTCCAGGGAAATCCGTGAGTCTTCATATTCCAGATTAGGGGACATACTTGATCAAGTTCCCGGGATCACTGTAAATGGAAGTCTGAGTAATCCGGGTAAAGATCAGATCATTTATACCCAGGGCACAGAAAGCGATTTTACACTTTTCCTGCTGGATGGACAACCCATTCATGATCCAACAAGTATCGGCGGATCATTCGATATGAGATTACTCAATCTTGCACAGGTGGATCGGATAGAAATATTGAAAGGCAATCAATCCGTTCTTTATGGTTCGGATGCTGTGGCAGGTGTCATCAATATCATTAGTAAAAATCATGAAGATCAATTTAATGCATCTGCATCTTTAGCTTATGGATCATTCAATACAATGGAAATGGATGCTTCAATAAATGGAAAATCCAACCGCTTGTCTTACTTTTTACAGGGTCAGTATTCTGATTCCAAAGGCATTTCAGAAGCGGAAGACGAGAGCGGCAATTCGGATTTTGATAATGATGGATATGAAAAAATAAATCTTGATGCCGGACTGGGGTATCAGCTTACTGATTACTGGAAGATCAGGTTGACAGGAACGCAAACTGAATGGGAATCCATGTATGACGATGGTGCTTTTACCGATGGCACTTCAGCTTATGATGCGAGCGCTCAGCGTTTTTCTTTTTCTTCATTATATCAGAAAGACGTCAACAGTCTATCCATATTGCTGGCACGCACCTCCTCTGACAGGATATTCAAAACTGAATTTGGAGATTTTATTTATGAGGGACAGGCATGGAATGCAGACCTTTTTGGATCTACTCAAATCAGCGATCAACTGAATCTAACCATGGGTTATCAATACCAGAACAACGAATCAGTGACAGATATCGCGGATATGATTGTACATAGTCCGTATTTAAACCTCATCTGCAATCTGAGTTCATATATAAAGTTCGAAGCCGGATACAGGTTTACAGATAATTCAGATTTTGGAGTAAGTCATGATTATAGTTTTAGTGCTTCATATTTTCCCAACCCTGATTTGAGAGTTTACGGAAATTGGAGTACAGGTTTCAAAGCACCGTTACTTGCTCAATTGTACGGCCCTTTTGGTGCCAACCCAAATCTTAAAGCTCAAAAGAGTAAATCCTTACAAACCGGGATAGAACACGAAGGCCAAAAAAACAGGATCGCCTTAAATCTGTTTTATTTTAACTTTAACCAACTGATCATTTTCTCTCCCGAATTTATTTATGACAATCTGGACGAGGCATATAATTATGGTCTTGAAATCAGGGACGCGTACCAGCTCTCTGAAAAATTAAGAGCTCATATTTCATATGTTTATCTTATGGGTAATAGAGAAACCCAGGCTGCGGGAATGCCTGTAAGCAGAACCAATCTTTTGCGAAGACCTAAACACCAGGTAGATGGATCATTGGTTTATGCATTTAATGATAAATTTCAATCCAGGATTAATGCAAGATGGGTTGGTGAAAGAGCCGACAGCTATTTCGATTCTATGAGTTTTGAAACTTTTGATGTCATATTGGACCCTTATTTCCTGGTCGATCTTAATATTAACTTCAGGCAAAATGCATCTATGAACTGGTTTCTTAATATCAGGAATATCACTGATACTCATTATTACGAAGTGTATGGGTTTAGTCCGGCCCCGGTAAGGTTTAAAATTGGCTTGCAGGCATCTCTTTAGCAGGAAGTATTACTTCTTCATTTCCACTACCCAGATACCTCGCAATTCATTCGGTCCATATCCCCTTGCTACATCTGCAGGGTACAAATTATCAATCCTTGCCAGGGTTTCTTCATCAATATTTTCTCCGGGATTTCCATGACATTGCAAACACATTTGATTTGTCATGATGGGATAATATCCGACGATCATGCTCTCTTTCTCAATCGTTTGAGGACTGGCATTCCCGTTCTCAGAAATATCCAGTTTGGCTTGTTTAATATATGCCAACTCCTCCACATTAGCTGCATTTTCCGGATTCCTGTTTTTATCTGAAACTCTCTTAATTTTTGCATTCAACCTCATAGACATGCTATCAGTCAGAGGA
>JAHHJO010000313.1:0-2186 GCA_018680275.1 Bacteroidia bacterium | reverse complement strand
GGCGAATGGTGGATTAAATTTGAAGTAGTCGGTGGCAATAGTCCCTGGCTGGCTCAAAAAATAATTGTTAATGATTTCCCGGATCCAGAACTGACAGGTCCGGCAGACCAGATCATCGATATAGAAGCGAATGGATGCGATGGAGAATATATTGTTGATCTCGATCTTAGTTATATCTGTATTAATAAACCTAAATATATTGTCTATCCACGAGGATTGGATTATGCTGTATTTGATACTGTAACACTCTTCAGTGTCAGCACAGATCCGAATTCTACCTGGTTTTACAAGTCTGATGATTTTTCTTATCACGCACCGATTTACCTGACACCTGGTACTGTATTCAACCTCAATTACCAGATCCTGGATCATAATTATACACTCATAGATGACCATATTGTAAATGTATACGGTGAACTAATTACACTTCCTAACGGGATTGTAGATTGCCTGGCAGCTGATTCTTATACAGTATCTGAAGATTCAATCCTTAATGTAGGCACTGACCAGTTTGGAGGTTGTGCCATAGGTTTTACTCAAGGTGTCAGTCAGATTCAGGCTTTTAATCCTGGTGTAAATGTTGATTTAACCACAATTGAAGTTGACGTGGTTAGATTTACTGCTGGTGATCCAATTACATATACCTTGTATGACGGACCCACCAATGGATTTACACCTATCGTTTCCGGATCCTCAACCACAAACACGATAGATTTTACCAGTAATAATATAACCTTAGATGGAAGTATTGATTATTCCCTGGAATTATTCTCACCTGCACTTGAGAGTTTCGGTTGGTATACCAGATCACAAACCACCGGAGATCTGCCAGGTTCGTCCAGTAATAAAACCTTTTTATTTAAGGTATTTGGAGAAAGCACCTGTTTTGTAAAACTTGATCCACCAAAACCATCAATAACAGGGTATGGACCTGAAGGGAATGCCATGATCTTAGATGGAGTAGATGATTATTTCCGCCACAATTCATTTTCGCATGATAATCGTATTCCAGCCACTGGAGATTATACAGTTATGCTTTGGGCGAAACAATTGTCAGATCAGAACCTGGATGGTGCAATGGTTTCCG
The DNA here is from genome assembly GCA_018680275.1 of Bacteroidia bacterium. Lineage (GTDB taxonomy): Bacteria > Bacteroidota > Bacteroidia > Chitinophagales > Saprospiraceae > RFSX01. Next base: position 1,099 of record JAHHJO010000313.1, on the reverse strand, counting down.
GAGGGGCTAAGTTTTATCTTGGTGTAAACGACGATATACCACCAAAAATAACAGCAGGTGAAGATTGGCCGGATACCGGGGTTGATCACCCTCGAGATAATAATTGGCATCATTATGCGCTTGTTAGAACAGGCTCTGACACATACTTATATCTTGATGGCCAGCTTGTAGCAACCAAAGGGAGTTCTATAGCAAACCCTCAACCAGGGGCTCAGTTCAGATTAGGTACAAATTGGGATTTATCAGGATTTTTCCATGGCATGCTGGACGAGGTCAGAATATATAATGAGGCCTTAAGTCCCGGGGCAATCACCTGCCTGATGTATAGCATCCCTGCCGGTTCTGAGAACAATTTATTAGCCTGGTATGACATGGAAAATACTTGCGAGAACATTGAGGTGGACTTTAGACCATTATCCGGGAATATCAGTGAAAACACCCTTTACTTGAATTCAGGTACAGATACAGATCAAAACAATATTTGGGTTGATGCAATTGAAACTACAGGTACGTGGACATATGATAGTACACCTCAAACTTTCGATCCGCAAAGCTTTTATTTTAGAGATTATATACCTGGCAGTATCGTATGGACTTTCAATGATTTTGGAATAACTGAAAGTTGTACAACAGTGTTGACCAATTCAGTTCCTACAGGTTGCACAACAGCTAAACCCACTTCGGATGTTGAAATAAAGGCAGACTTTATTGACTACACGCCTTTGGAACAGGATATTGAAAATGAAACAGAAATCAGTAAACCGGTTCTTAAGTTCTATCCTAATCCGGTAAGAAATAGATTGACAGTAGAAAGTTCAGGCATAGAACAAGATATTAAACTTGAATTGCTGGATATATCAGGAAGGCTTGTCGATAAATTCGAAATCGAGAAAGGAAAAAGCCTGGAATACCTGGATCTCAGTAAGAATCTGGATGGGCTTTATTTAATGAAAACCCGAATAGGTGACAAATTAATTATTCAACGGTTAGTCATACAACGATAGACTGTTGATCATTATTAATAATTAATTAAAGAAAGAAAATGAAAATCTATAATAAAGTATTCTCAGTAATATCATCCACGAAAGGATTAAATAAA
>JAHHJO010000473.1:0-3573 GCA_018680275.1 Bacteroidia bacterium | reverse complement strand
GCTGTTACCCAGACACCTGTATGTAAGATTACCCCCAACCACGTGTGTCGAATATAATGACTGAACCATCGCAATGGAACAGAATGCAAAAATCAAAACAAGCCTTATATGCCTAAGTTTCATTCGTTTCAATTTTAGTTTTCATTAAAGTTTATTTCATCGATTTCCACACGTCGCTCTATTGAGGCTTCCGGACTAAAAATTGATTTATTGGGATTGCCAGGATCATCACTAATACCCGGCGGTGCCGTCTCTTCTCCAAATGACCTTTCCGTCACGATAAGTTGACCAGAATTAAGATACGGCAGAAAAACGCCATCACGCCATTCGTCAAATTCCTTCCTTATACTATCTACCCTTCTTTTTCCCAAAGCAATATTATAGTCATCTTCATGAACAGGACTAGCGTATCCTCTCAGGTAGATATTAACTTTCTGACCTGCTTCAAGAACGACAAGAAGTTGATTCTTGAATTTTTCATACTTCTCAAATCCAGCCTTTATTTGATCTTCAAAAAGTTCTTCAATCTGATATACTGCACCATCTTTATCATTCCTTGAAAACCGGCTGCTATACACCTGCTTGAATTTTTCCTTCCTGTCATAATAGCGATAAAAGGTCTGTGTATAGTTCTGAGATGAATATGTACCCCTTGTTTTCGGATCTGGTTCATCATTATCGAAGTATAGCTGTACCGGTATTGCATTTTTCAGGGAGACCTTTGTAACCTGAACAATTTCTGTCTTCTTTAAGAAGATTGTTTTTTCAACATCTGGTTCACCAACACCTGAGTTAAAATCAATTATTTTCTGATCATAAGCTCTTTTGTTGGCAATGATCCGGTATTTGGTTTTTGGTAAAATTTCAAAATTGTAAAGATTTGATTCGCCATTTGAAAGTTTCTTTTCCTCACCTGTGTCTAAATTCATTAGTGTCAATTCAGTATTTGTCAAAGCCAGATCAGTTTCTTCCTCATCAAATACTTCAACAGACAGGTTATAATCAGATGGGTCCATAAAGATTTTTCTTTTCACTTCATTCACCTGCCCGTAAATAGGTTTTAAATCCTCAAGTGGATAGTTCAGGTCCTGGTACCCTCGCTTTAAAGCAATCAATTCATATTCTTTATCACAGTCTAGTTGAATCTCCATTTCAGGACCCATGACCAATTCATTGAAGACAATTTCATCATTGGTCTTATCAAGAATCTGAACACTTACTTCAGCCAATTCAGTATCATCAAAAGAATCATAAAACTCTGCAATAAGATCAATTTCGCAATCCTTAATCTCGGCTTTGAATATATCAAAACAGCAGGTTTGATAGCTGTCTTCAAGATACTTCGACCCAGGTCGGTTAGACGCGAGGTAAATTTCTGAAGAGCTCGTATTGACAAATGGATCAACATCATTTAAAGGTGAATTGATTTTGTTTCCGAGGTTCCTGATCGATGATGAATCGGTTTCAGTATACCTGATCTTGTAGATATCATATCCTCCAAAGCCGTTATGACCATTTGAACTAAAATATAGTTGTTCACTATTTTCATGAAAAAACGGGGACACTTCATCTTTTTCAGTATTGATATATGAAATGTTTTCAGGCTCAGTAAATTCCAGCTCTTTCGTGAAAGTGGATTTCCATATATCTCTTTGGCCTTTTCCACCAGACCTGTCACTTGAAAAGAACAAGGTGTAGTCGGGGTCATTAAAACGGATATTTGGTTGAGATGTGTTTGTACTATCGACATTGATGATCTCCGGCAGTTTTTTTATACCATTAATATTGCCAATGCTGTCAAGAGCTCCATAGTAAAGTGCACATCGAATATTATATGTCTCATCGTAATCACAAATACTGAATATGGTAAAACTTCCATCATCTGATATACTCAGGTTTGACAACAGGTTTTCTTCACGGGCTCCCTCTATTGTTATTTGTTTTTCATTCTTGAATAATCTTGATCTGTATCTTCTCAGTTTGTCTGAAGGGATCGAAAAACGCAACGAAGAATAATAAATACTATCATCCATTACAAATGGCGCATTTTCTGAATACGGCGTATTGATCATACCACTTGAGGGATAGATGGTGTCTATCTCATCTTCCGAATCAGCCTTTAAAGCCCAATCGGCTTGCCTTGTTAGAAAATAAACATCCCTGGTAATGTCTGGTTCAGCATCTTCATACTCTGAGAGATAAATATTATAATTCAAAATTGCTTCTGCATAATTACCTTGTAAATGACTGATCCGTGCAAGATTATATGAAGCCAGGTGGGAATATACTGTACTATCTATATCCAGATAATTTTCGAATTGTGTCTGTGCAACTCCAAGTGAAAAAGTATTCAATGCTGATTCGCCATATCTGAAGATACTTTCTTCATCAAGGTATTCTCCAATCTGGTAAGCTTTATCATAATGAATCATTGCTTCAACATAGTTTCCTTGCTCGTATGATTTATCTGCATACTTTATATGTTGCTTGTAAGAATACTGAGCTATACCTGGCAAGGTATAAACGAAGCTTAAAAGGATTATTATGAAATATCTATGGTTCATCTTTCAAATTCAGTCAACAATATTTGTCTAATAAATAGGACATGGACGGTAAGGTCCATCAGGAATCTTTGAAAAAATATATCGAAGGCTTATTTCAGGACCTCCTCTTCCATCAGTTGCAATATCGAAATCTGAAATATTCATGTCATATGAAAATGAACCATAAACCTGGCCATAATCAAATGCTATCATTGGATACCATGCATCTCCATCCCTGTAACCGATTCCGAGATAAAGTGCTTTGTCTTTTACTTTGGACAAATAAACTTTAGCCTGGACATTGGCAACAATTTCATTATATGCATCCTGTTTTGCATATAATCCATTGATGAGAATATCCAGATCTTTTGAAATCCGGAAGTTGGTCATTACTCCTGCAGAAATCAGTTGAGGTCTTTTGGAATCATACACACCATTTGGACTAAATTTGTCTTTCGGCCCGTTTATATGATGTATGGCAACTCCGATATCCAGGTATGTTCGGGTTGAAGCCTGGTACCTGTAATTAACACCTGCTCCAAAATCTAAATAAGATATGGATTCCTCACCGATAAATTCCGCCGGAAATGTTGGATTATATGCCAATCCATCCCATTGACTTCCAGTCCTTGCGCCTTCCTGGTCAAAACTGCGTTGCAGGAAAGACACCGATACACCCGGTGTGATTATATTATTTTGATCCAGGACCAGACTATAGGAAGCCATTCCATTGAATTCAGTCAACTTGAGATTCAGGTCACCGGCTTTATCATAATTGATCAATCCTCCAATTCCAACAAAGTTGTCAGAATTTCGGGAACGAATCTTAAAATCCGCAGCAATGTCCGCACTGATATAATCAACAGGAACATTTTGCCATTGTCTTCGATAGTTCAGTTGATACCTCTGATCACCGTTAAATACACCCGTTAAGCCAGGGTTAAAGTTGAGTGGCGAATTGAAAAACTGAGAATAGTGTAGATCCTGACCGGATAGATCAATTAACGCAAGCAATGACAAAATCACTAAG
>JAHHJO010000155.1:0-3450 GCA_018680275.1 Bacteroidia bacterium | reverse complement strand
GCTGTTACCGAGTCGGGAACAAGCTGCTTACCTAAAAGTTTGGCTGAAACATAATAATCATTGCTTACCACGGGTCCGTAAATTTCGCCTACTTCCAACGCTGCAATTCCATCCTGGAGGTCAGCCGGAATATTTTCAAACGGTGTATACAAATGAGTATAGGCTCCATTATTGACGGTTGTGAAAACCGAATCATTTTCTGTAATCGCAAATTCTTTATTTAGTTCTTCCATCCTGCTTCTGATACTATTGCTGTCTTCCTGCGTTGGAATTACATCAAAAGCAAGGTAATCAAGCGTCCTGGTTTCAGTTTCAGTTTCAAATTCATCCCGATTTTCCTCAAGGTAATTTTTGAAATCATTGTCAGTGAGTTCTATTCCGGATCCATCGATCTGATCAAATGGAATCTTGACATATTTGAAATCAGCCCTGGAGTTTTCGATGGCATATGATTCCTCAGCCATCCATACAGGGGTATACACAGATTTGGAAACGAGTGCATTTAATTTGTTTTGCAGACTTTCCTTGATAATTTGTTTTTCCTGCTCAGCCCAGTATGCTCTGAACCGTGGGTCCATCGCTTCATTATTTTCTATACTTGTCTTTACCTGGTTGAGCGTTGCCTGATCAAGCAGTCCTGTTTGAGGGTTTCTCCAGTTTGACGAAATGATGGGACTTGGATTGGCACCAAACTGCAAAGCCATCAATTCTTCAGTTGAAATGTTCAATCCCAGGCCATTTGCTTCTTCCTGAAGCACAGCTTTTTCAACATAAAAATCCCAGATATTTTGTCTTTTTGAAAAAACATCCTCCCCGGATCCACTGTAATATGATTGTTCAGTTTGTTGAAATTCTCGGTAATCAATTCTTTCATCACCTATTTCGGCAAGTGTTAAACTTGAGACTTGTCCTCCTGCGCTTCCAGCACTGGTCATGTCCATAATAATGAAGGCAGCCAGGGCGAGTCCCAATAATATCAGCACAAACCAGAAATTCTTACGTATTGTTCCTATTAGAGCCATTATAAATACTTAATTCTAAGAGATTTAAATTACTATCTAAAAAAGTGATGCAAAAGTAGACTTTTTTAGTACAAAATTCAAAGACAATAAGGGTCGTGAAACATTTTATTCCGAATTATTGGCATACTGTTTGGAGTTATTATCGTGAGATTGAGTATTGCCTTATTCAATGATTCTTTTAAAAGCTTAGTGGACCGTCTCTGTTCTGAGGCGGTTTTTTGTTTCTTTCCTGATTTCATTCATTTTTTGTAGTTTAAGAATTATTTGATTTTCACAAAACTCTACTTGAATGAAAAATATTTACCTCTCTTTCATATTGATATTATTTTTCTCTGTAAATCTTAACAGTCAAACCATTTATGTTGACGGTGAAGCAATGGGCGCTAATGATGGGACAAGTTGGTCCAATGCCTACAATAGCCTGGACGATGCCTTGGCCGATTCAACCGGAAATATGATCTGGATTGCAGCGGGCATATATGTGCCAGGCGGATCTATGGCTGATACGTCATCTACTTTTCTTGTTGACAAAGCCATTGATATTTATGGAGGATTTGCTGGTACAGAGTCAGATCCCACTCAAAGGAATATCGAACAAAACCCAACAATTTTAAGCGGTGACATACTACAGAATGACAATGGTTCAATGGAAGCTGCATTGCGGATTGATAATGTTAGGCATGTCATGTTCATTCAGGCTGATCTTGGCAGGGTTATTAATATTAACGGGCTCATTGTTGAAGGTGGTCAGACGTCCGATGATGCGGATCATGTATATCTGAACAGGGCTGGGGCAGGTATTTATACGAATAATGCGGTTCATGTCAGCGATTGTACTTTTAGAAATAATTTCGGCAGATCAGGAGGTGGATTGCTCATAGATAATCCAGGCTCAATTGTGGATCCGGTTTCTGTTACAAATTGTGTTTTTCATGACAATCTCGCCACTGCCCAGTCTGCAGGATTGCTTATGCTTTCCCTTGACAATGTTACAGTAGATAATTGTGTCTTTGAGGATAATACAACCAACCGTGGTGCTTTATATCCTGTTGAATGTAATGTCGTCAATATAAAAAATACCAATTTTGTCAATAATAATAACCCTTCAGGATTTGGAGGCGCTATGTTTAGCTGGCAAAATCAGCATTTAACCATCGAAGGCTGTACGTTCAGAAATAATGCATCGGTTCAATCAGGTTGCATGTATTATGATGCAAGGGAAATTGCTTTTGGTGATCCATCCTTGACCATCAGGGATTGTGTCTTTAATAATAATACTGCAACGGATGGATTCTCAGGCGGATTTACATTGTGGCAGGGAACCAATATTCTGATCGACGGGTGTGAATTTAACAGGAACGTAGCAAATAGTGGTGGATGTTTGCTTTATAACGGTACAGAATCACCACCGATGAATCCGGATAACTTCATTATGAAAAATTGTGAGTTTGGGACGAATGAGGCAATTGATTTCGGAGGAGGTGGATGTTATTTTTCAGGCGCTTCATTTACAATAGATTCTTGTACGTTCCTCGGAAATATAGGGACAAATTCCGGTGGCGCTTTGTTTATCACCGGGGATAATAAGGAATACCTTATCCAGAATTGTTTCTTTGGATTGAATAATGGTAATTATGGTGGTGCTATGGCAAACTATGGGGATAACTCAAACGGAACAATCAGGAATTGCGAATTCCTGACAAATACTGCCGGTGTAGGTGGTGGTGCCATGAATTGTGGGTTTAAAATTAATTTGCTGATCGATGATTGTATGTTCAGAGGAGGTACTGCTAATGTTGGTGGAGCTATTTCAGCACAGAATGATTCCACAACAATCACAGTAATGAATTCTGTAATTGCCGGAAATACCGGGAATAATAATGGTGGAGGATTTTTCACTTTTACAGGAGATTTGTCTTTGAATTTTATCAATACAGAGATCTATGATAATACATCTGATTTTGGAGGAGGTCTTTCCCTGGGAGGTGATATCAATATTGATACTTCTTTCTTTACAATAGACAGGTGTATGATTTATAATAATATAGCAACTACCCAGGCTGGTGGGATTAATATCAATGATAAGTCAGGAGTAATTCGTAATTCCCTGTTGTATGGAAATATAGCTGAGGGTGTAGGAACCGGAGGAGCTATATCAGTGAATTCTGCAGGCGACACCAATATTGAGGTTGATATTCTTAATACAACCATGACAGGAAACCTGGGTCTGCTCTCCAGCGGGATTGCCGCATGGACGGATTCTGTAGCAACTGCTGAAGTCAGACTCCAAAATACACTCCTTGATAATAACAATGATTATGAAATTGAGGATGGAAGCCCTGAGTTTATAAGCATGGGGGGTAACTTTAGCAGTGACCCATTCATGGATCAACTGTTCAATGATGATGATATTATAGATGTCGATCCA
>JAHHJO010000299.1:0-2185 GCA_018680275.1 Bacteroidia bacterium | reverse complement strand
GCATCAATAAACATTTCCATAAACCACCTGTACACTTCATCCGGGTCAAATTCACAAAGAAGCATGAAATTACCAAGTATCATTAGTCTTTCAATATGGTGGCAGTATCCGGTCTTTAGAACTTTTTTGATGGTGGTATCAACAGGGTCTATACCCGTTGTACCATCGTAAAAACTTCCGGGAACAGACCGCTTAAAACCCCAAAAGTTCATTGTTCTGGATTCATTTCCCTTGCATTCATACATACCTCTGATAAACTCTCTCCATCCAATGATCTGTCGTATGAATCCTTCAGCAGAATTTATTGGAACCCTGTGCGATATTATATACTGGGTGCTGGTTCTGATAACTTCTTGTACATTCAGCAAACCTGTGTTGAGCAAAGGTGATAACAGGCTGTGATTTAAGATTAGTTCATTGCTTACTATGGCATCCTCATAGGTCCCGAATTCTTCAAAACGAAATTCCAGGAACTGGTTAAGCCAGCGATTAGCCTCTTCATGGTTTGTCGGGTAAATTGAATCAGGGCTGAGATGTCCCGGGTTTTCGGGAAAGTATTGTTCGACATATGAAAGTGCTTCAGTCCATTCTTTCGAGGAATCAGGATAGTTAATACCGGGCGGAATTTTTGATTTTGGATATTTCTTCCTGTTTTCAGCATCAAATGACCACTTTCCTCCAACTGGTTCACCGGCACTATCCAGGAGTATTCCAAGTTTATTTCTTTGTTGCTTGTAAAAGCTTGTTTGGAAAAACGATTTTTTGTCGTTTTTAAAGAATGTCCTTAATTCCTTTGGAGAATTTATAAAAAGTGGACTGGTATATTTGACGGTTTTTAAAGAACCTGCCTCTGAACTTTTTCTTATACGTTTATTCAACCATTCATCAGTAGGATCGATAAAATGCAATTCATGATAGTCTTTGTCTTGCTTCAGATGAGGTATTAGTTCTCTTATGTCCGATAATGGATTATGACTTGAGATATATTCAGTACGGATTCCTGCCTCTTCCAGCTTATTCTGATACGATTTCATTGAAGCCCTCTGGAATGCAATCTTTTGCTTGTGAAAGGCATATTGTTTAAAAAAGAGAAATTCCTCAACAAGGTATATTGTGTCAACATGATCTAACAGTTCAGCTTTCAGAAATAGCTGATGTGGGAAAAGTATGCCTGTTCTTTTGTTCATTTCCGGTCCAATTTATTTTTGTTCCGCCTGCATCGCTCACTGCAATACTTGACTGAATCCCAGTTTTTTTCCCATTTCTTTCGCCATGTGAATGTGAATCCACATACTATACATACCTTTTCGGCGAGATGGGATTTTTTCTTCACTCCTGAATACTTTTTTGACATGCTTTCCAGTATTTGAAGAAAGAAGGGTAGTAGCCATTTACGTTAAACATCCAGTCTCTTGATTCTACAGTGCCTTTGTAATGATTGTTGGCTGGATGCTCTTTATATACAAGATGTTGTTGACCTATGTGATTCAAAATTGTATCAAATTCTCCGACATAGATTTTAATACCGTGAATGTTCCCTGATAAGGAAACTGCAAAATCCATACATTTTTTGTTTACTGGATATTTTTTAAATAAGGAAGGTTCAAGCAATAGAATTCGTTGTACATCTTCATTTTTGTGCCAATCAGGATCAAGGTTGTAATAGTTGTATATCAATGTGTTCGTGGATGGTTTTATTTCACCAAGACTGATCGATTCGGGAAAGGCTGTCTCGGGTTTAAATTCAATCTTTTTAAGTAATTCTTCCGGAACTTCCATTGTGCCGAATTCCTCGTATTCAATATCAAGAAATGTGTTTTTCTGATCGTCATGAAAGAATTTATTTATGTTCTCCTGATTGGCGTAATACTTTTTACTGGAGAAAGTGCCGGCGACCCATTGCCAGCTTAAACTATTACTGGCAAGATCTCCATCCAGGAGATGGGCATACATCCAACGCGATGGTATACTCCAGTGGGAACGGGCAATATTACAGCAGATTGAAGCCAAATACATGCGCATATGATTATGCATGTATCCTGTTTTATATAATTCGCCTATAGCATGTATTTGGCTTCAATCTCCTGTAATATTGCCCGTTCCCACTGGAGTATGCCATCGCGTTGGATGTATGCACATCTCCTGGATGGAGATCTTGCCAGTAATAGTTTAAGCTGGCAATGGG
>JAHHJO010000074.1:0-2425 GCA_018680275.1 Bacteroidia bacterium | reverse complement strand
GGGATGGATTGACCCTCTCATTGTTTCAACATAAACATTGAGAAGGTCTTCTCTTTTTTCAATCGATAATAATTTTCTAGGTAAATGTATACACTCGTGAGTGCAGTTAAAGAACTAAGTGATTGCTTGTGAATCTTCAGGCGGGGATGCCTGAAGAAACCTGCGGGGATGCCTGAAGAAACAAAGAACTACGTTTCGGTCAACATCCCACAATATTTAATACTCATAAAACTTAATGAACTTATCAACTACTCTGCCCGCCGAAACCCTGGTGGAGGAGGGATGAACTCATCAACTATTCTGCCCGCCGAAATCCTGGTGAAGGAGGGATGAACTCATCAACTACTCTGCCCGCCGAAATCCTGGTGAAGGAGAGATAAACTAAACCAAAGCCGTCCGCACCCTCACCGTCTCTTCACGATCAACAGTTTCATAGAGTAACATCTCCTTTGCATCGTCATCTTCAAATACTTCTTTGAGATTTTTAACGATACCGATAGGGACTTTAGCAGTATAGAAAATCTCTTTCCATTCCTTTGCAGTTCGGGATGCAATGATAGGTTTAAGCTCAGAGACCAGTTCAGACCTGGAATCAAGACGTTGCTGGTTGGTCAGGTAAGGTCCGGGATCGATACCTGTGACCTCGGCAAATCGCAGGAACTGATCATCTGTTCCTATAGCCAGAACAAGATATTTTGAATCGGCAGTTTGGAAGAGATCGCCATATGGAGAGATGTTAGGATGGAGAGATCCCATCCGTTCCGGAATATGGCCGACCATGAGCCAGTTGGTGGCCTGGTTGATCAGGGAGGCTAAAGCGGCCTGGTACAGGGAAACAGAAATTTCTTTTCCTGCACCGGTTTTCATGCGCTGGATCAAAGCTACAAGGATGGCTTCCTTGAGATGGTGTGCAGCTAATATATCAATCATGGCCACCGGCATCCGAACCGGGTGACCGTCTTTGTCTCCGGACATGGACATGTAACCAGTCTCTGCTTGTAAGACAATATCAAATGCGGACCTCGGATCATCTTCTCCAAATCCTGTAAGGGAAGCATAAATGATCCGGGGGTTCAGAGTGTTTACTGTGGCATAGTCTACACCCAATTTTTCTGCAGTACCGCCTTTGAAGTTTTGGATGAGTATATCTGCTTCACGTATTAGGTCATATACACGTTTTCTGTCATCAGGGTCTTTAAGATCAGCCAGGATAGGTTTTTTACCATAATTGGCACAAGCATAATAGGAGGATATTTTCTTGTCACGCGATTCTTTTTTATGAAACCATTGCCTGGTCATATCTCCTCCGGTTAATTTATTTTCTACCTTAACCACCTGTGCACCCAATTCGGAAAAGAAGGTTCCAACAAGTGGTCCGGCCAGCACACCTGCCAGTTCAACAATCTTAAGCTCTTTAAATATGTCTTGTGATTTCATCATTGTTGCATTTAGAAGCTCCATTTTACACGTATATACACCAGTCGGGCCAGCGCCTGGTAATCATTGGAGACTTTATCATAAAAGAGTTGTGAAATGAGACTAATGTCTACATCCTCGTAAAGTGAGTAATCGAAAGATGGGTTTATAAACAGTGCGTTGCTTATTCCAGGAAAATATATGAATGCAAGACCACCACGAAATAACGGATGAAATTGAAAACTTCCTGATACAAATGTAGACCATTCATATGGTGATAAATATCTTGCTGTGAGTAATCCACTGGTGGCCAGGAGAAGCGGGTTGTTTTGTGAGTCAGACGATCCATCGCTATTAAAGAGAACAGAAAGATTGAGGTACAGCGAATTTTTAAAGGCATAGTCAAAAGCGATGGTTGCTAAAAGTGCGTCCTTGGGTCCGTTATCCTTTGTAGGAATAAAATAGCTAAATTCTCCTTTGAAACCTGCATTGCCCAGGTTGCCAGCCCAGCCGGTACCAAGGACTATATCATTGCCTGCCTTTGCGCCCAAAAGCTGTACATCATAGCTTCCAAGGCTGGATTTGTACAAAGTTGCAAATGTCAATTCATCAAAATTATCTCTGAAATTACTTGCAAATTCGACACTTGAATTGGTACAGGTATACCAGGTCAGTCGTAAGGCATCGCTCCCTGGCCTTTCAACATAATCAAAATCAAAGTAGGAGTATGCATTAAAAAGGTCATTAGGATTCCATATTGTATTGATACCCCAATTAATACGTTGCCTGCCCAGTCGTATTTCCCAGTCTCCCTTGTACCATTCCATATATGCCCGGTCTATCATGGAATGTACAAGCCATGATTTATTCTTCGGAAAATGAATAGACATATCTAAATAATCATTATTGAAATCGAGTAAATCTCCGAGACCAGGGAAATTTTTAACAGTATTACCTGCCAGCAACCTGGTTCTGATATCCAGGTAAAATGTAAAATTACCTTTTGGGA
>JAHHJO010000571.1:0-2909 GCA_018680275.1 Bacteroidia bacterium | reverse complement strand
TCCTTGAATTTCTACTCGGCAGGATTCAGTCCTGACCTTACTCACTCTTCACTTGTTGACGCAGCAAAACATATGCTTCATAATGAAATCAAAACAAACTACTTTCTTGGATTATCATTTTTTAAATCATCCAGTAATTATCCCAAGCAAGAAATTCACTACCAGGATATCAAAAGTAAATATCCACAACTGGAACAGGAATCTGTTCAGGCTAATGACAATAATGGTATAGATAATCCAATCCTCAAAGATGAATTACCTGAAACTGTAAAGAGCAATCAGAATACAGGACCGATATTTACGAGATTGTCACATTTTTATGAAACCAATGCATTCTTTAAGAAATACAATATACACTCAGAATTGGTTGCAGATCCCTTCGCATCCATTGCAAGCATGCCTGCTTCCAGTGCAGAACTTTTTTCACCACAAAATGAGAGAAACTTACCTGGGTTCCTGCCTGAAAATTGCACGGCATGTGGAAACTGCTATATGATTTGTCCTCACTCTGCGCTACCTCCAATTGCAATTGGTGTTGAAGACTTATTGAAATCAGGAGCTGAACTTGCAAAGTCTTCTGGAAAGCTTATTAGAAAACTATTTCCTCATTACAAAAATTTATCACGGCTCGCTGCCCAGAATTCGGGTGAGAATGCTATAAGCACAGTAAGTGATTTGGTAAAGCCTGCCTTTGAAAAACTATGTGACAAACTCAATCTTAAGGAGACTGATAAAGATTTACTGGACCAGGAATTCTATTTCATAATGGAACAGATTGGTGACTTTCCGATTTCCTTAAATGATGTACTTTATGATATTCCTTCCAAGATAGAAGCAGGAAGTGGGAAGCTATTCTCAATTGTAGTTAACCCAATGTCTTGTACTGGTTGTGGCCTCTGCCAGGATGTTTGTGAAGATAATGCCATCGAAATGTTGCTGCCCAAGGATCAGAATATCAATAAGGTGTTTTCTGAATTCAGGGCATGGGAACAAATGCCAGATACAGAAACCAAGACGATCAACCAACTACACCTTGATGAGAAGGTAAATAGTTTGGCAGCAATTCTGTTGAGTCGAAATTACTATACATCAATGTCTGGCTTTGGTCCCGATGAATCCGAAAATGCATCTAAAACTATCATGCATCTCCTGAGCGCCATTACTGAAGCAAATATTCAACCCGGAGTCATATCTCAATTGAACTATATAGATAAGTTGTCAAGTGATCTTACTGACAGCGTGCACAAGGAATTAAGTGATGCTTTACCTGACGATGATATAACCGAATTGAGTGAAGTTTTAAAGAACACACCTAAGAAAAAAATCCTTGTAAGAGATATCATTGATAATATAAGAGCAGATACTGCATCAAAATACATTAACACACAGAGTCTCGGAAGGAAAATTGAGTTGATAAAATCTCTCAAAGAGTTATATCAACTGATTAAAATTGGCTCCCGTGGAAACGGAAAATCGAGATACGGGCTGGTGATTGCATCCAAGGATAAATTCAATTGGGCCGGCACTTATCCTTTCAATCATTTTTCAGGGCCCAGCATTATTCTCCAGGACGAAAACTCCGCAGAATTTATACTTGGACTGATGTCAGGTCAGATACGTTTCCTGCTGGATCAGATCAAATTGCTCCGAAGGGCTAACCTGGAAATCAAGGGGAAATATGATCCTGTTATACATGATCAGCAGATAGCACAATTGGAATGGGATGATCTTACAGAAGATGAAAAGAGTTACCTGCCACCTGTATTCATGTTGATTGATCACAAAGGGATGTCATCTGTTTCAAGGTCCTCATTCCTCAAACTTCTGACATACAAGGTCCCAGTGAAAGTCTTAAGTTTCGATTCTGCTACATGTCACCCGCTTACATCGAAAGAGGAAATGACTCAAAGACATTCTATGTTTATGTCAAATCTTGCCCTGACAGATGTATACATCTACCAGGGAAGTTTAGTTAATGCAGATCGATTTTTTGAAGGGATATCAGTTGGTATAAAAAACTCAAAACCGGCTTTCTTTAATTTATTCGTACCTGATAATTCTCAACTCATTCCTAATGGTAAAAACGTTTTGGAACTATCAAAATTGGTTGAGAATTCACGAATGCTGCCTGACTATTCCTATTTGAAAATAAAATCAGACAACAATTATAATGTACTCCTGGAAACAGACTGGAATGCATCGAGTGAAAAAAACTGGCCTCAGATCGAACTCGGAAATGGTGGCAATACAACCACCTATGAATTAAGCTGGGCGGATTGGGCATTCCAGCAAAAAGCATGGCAGAGCGAATTTGAAATTCAGGAAGATACATCTGATCTTATTCCTGTTACTGAATATTTAAATCTGAAGACAGCTGAGAAAAAAGGAAAAACACCCATTATAAAGGTATTTGAATCAGAAGAAGTCCATTCATACTGTGTGAGTTCTCTAGTCATTGAGATGACTGAAATGGTCCTTGACCAGTGGAGAGAAATCCAGAGAATGGTGGATAAATTATCTGACTTCCCTGATCAACTTAAAGAACAGGTCAGAAAAGAATTAAGTAAAGAACTGAATGAAGAAATAATAAAAATCGAAAAAGAATACGAACAAAAATTAGAGGATCAAAAAGAGAAACAAAAAAAGGAATTAAGGAAGACTTTGAAAGAGAAATTATTAATGCTTTCAAAGATGAAAAAAGGCAACAAGACAGTTTAATTCATTAACCTACAAACACTTACCCAGGCTATAAAATGATTAATTTCCTGCAGAACAAACTAACCTTTCAGCATGGTGTTCATCCAGTGGAATACAAAGACCTTAGTTGCCAAAGGGAGATTGTACGTATGCCTTATGCTGCAGAATATTCACTGCCTTTGAATCAGCATATAGGTGCTCCAGCTCAATGT
>JAHHJO010000507.1:0-2216 GCA_018680275.1 Bacteroidia bacterium | reverse complement strand
TTGCAGCATCAGATGCTGGCATATGCTTCGGATTACGATCTGCTTCTATCTGCAGTTTACCCCCATAGAAATGAAATTGACATCAACAATATATTTGTAGCCAGTCTGGATCATGCGATGTGGTTTCACAGGGATTTTAATTTTAGTGATTGGTTGCTTTATAACATCGACAGTCCGAGCGCTTCAAATTCAAGAGGAATGGGTTACGGCAGAATATTTACTTCTGATGGTCATCTTGTCTCTACGGTTATGCAGGAAGGATTGATTAGAATAAAACGATAATTGGACTTTCAAACTCAACATATAAAGGTTAGTAAAACTGCCAGGTATGCAGTCTGGGGCAACCCTGGTCAGAACATAAAGTATTACTGGTTTGTGCTGCATGGTTCAAGGATGACCTGCGAACAAATGATATATAAATTCAGAGATTTTGATCCTGAGAAGCATCTTGTTATCGCCCCGGAAGGACTCAACAGGTTTTATGCTTCCGGATTTAAAGGTGATGTACTTTCTTCATGGATGACCAGCCGAGACAGGCTTCATGAAATCGCTGACTTCTCGGAATACCTCAGTCAACTATATCAATCTTTTGAAGAAAAAATACCTTCCAAAGCTAGAAAAACCATTCTTGGATTTTCACAAGGTGCAACAACAGCATTCAGATGGTTGCATGCCAAATCAGAAAAACTTGATAATCTGCTTGCATATGCAGGATGGATTCCGGAGGATATTGATTTAAGGAAAAGTAAAACCAATCTTGACCAGATCAAACTTATTTATACCTATGGTCTGCAAGATCCGTATCTTACGGTTGAACGGATTGCCACCATGAGACAGATTATTGAGAAAAACCAACTCGATTTTTCAATGATCGAATATGAGGGGGATCACCGCATTGACAGAACACATTTACACAACTTATTTATCTCCAACATCCAATGAAAGCTATCGTTTGTACGCAATACGGCCCACCAAATCTTCTTGAATACAAAGAGATAGCAGCTCCGGAATGCCAGGACAACGAGATTATCGTGAATGTGAAATATTGCAGTGTAAATTTTCCGGACACTCTGATCATTCAAGGTAAGTATCAATTCAGACCAGAACCTCCATTTGTCCCCGGAAGTGATTTTTCAGGGATAATTTCCAGAGTTGGAAATAAAGTATCGGAATACAAAATTGGTGACGAGGTCATTGGTATGGCTAAATATGGAGGCTTTGCTAAAGAAATTGCAGTAGCTCCCGCCCTGCTTACCAGGAAACCAAAGGAAATGTCATTTAAAGAAGCCAGTTGTTTTCTATACACCTATTCTACTGCCTACTATGCACTAAAACATCGGGCTCATATAAAATCAGGGCATAAGGTTGTTATTCTCGGTGCTTCAGGAGGCGTCGGTTTGGCCGCAGTCGAATTGGCTAAGTATTTTGATGCTATTGTAATTGCAGCTGCATCAACAGAAGAAAAACTGGAAATCTGTAAGCAATACGGTGCAGATCATACCATAAATTATTCAAAGGAAGATTTGAAGATCAGGATCAAGGAACTTACCAATGGACAAGGTGCAGATATCATTTTAGACCCAATAGGCGCTTCATATAGTGAAGCTGCACTTCGGGCCATAGCATGGGAAGGCCACTATCTTGTGGTGGGTTTTGCAGCAGGTGAAATTCCAAGGATTCCCTTAAATCTTGTTCTGCTTAAAGGTTGTCAGATCACAGGTGTATTTCTTGGCTCATTTGCAATGCGCTTTCCAGGAAAACTCGAAACCATGCGTAATGAACTCTTATCAATGTACAGTTCCGGAAATCTAAAACCACATATTCAAAAAGTCATGCCTCTTGACAAAACTCCTGAAGCGATACAAATGATGGTTGACCGAAAAGCTATTGGAAAACTTGTTATTCAAATCTAAAAACTGATGAGAAGATCAGGCTATCTTATTCGAACTTGTTGTGGTCGTTCATGAAATTCTATTTCTTCTATTATGTAGGACCCCTTTCGGGTCTTTTCTAAGTTCCCAATCTTACCAACCAAATTCTATTCATTTTCAATTATCAATTATCAATTCAAACATACCGCTTGTCCAAAGCAAAATTCTCCGGGTGTCTTCCTTGAACATCTTTATAAAATTCCATCATTCCCCGCATGATCGTATCCAGGTCTTCTTCACCTGTATATACCGGGCCGAATTCTATTTCCTTTTTAAAAAAATCAC
>JAHHJO010000439.1:0-2953 GCA_018680275.1 Bacteroidia bacterium | reverse complement strand
GATTGTGCAGAAGTCCTTTTTTTCGATAAAAAGTCTACATCCGACTTATCATGTCCTTTTTTATATAGATGATGAACTATTTGTTGTTACAATCCTCAAAATAAATTTATTGATTTCGGTTTGCGGTTTGCGGTAAATTCACTCATCCACTCATTTTAATCCGCCGAAGCAGAATGCGAAGGAGGATAAACTTCTAAACTCAATAAACTCATAAACTAATAACTATCCGAAAAACCCAATTGGCATCACCCCGGACCCCGTATCATAAAAATTACCAATATTCGGAAAGATCGTAGCCAGTTCCGAAGGCGCAACACCAAACCATAAGGCGAGTTCCGCAAAATATTCATCAACTGATGTGGAGGGCAGCATAATACCTGTTCCCCATACACCACCAAGTTCATATTCTGAACCTTTTACCAGTTCTGGGTATGTACCAAAGATCTGCCCTCCATTGATATTGCCACCCATCACCATGACATTACCTCCCCATGCATGATCGGACCCATTGCCGTTTGATCCTAATGTCCGGCCAAATTCTGAAGAAAGGAATGTGGTGACACAGTCTGAAATATTCAAGGTTTCAAGGGCTGTATTGAATTCATTCATGCCGTCTGATAGATAGCCCAGCATTTCGGTCTGGTTATTCAATACTTCATCATGATGATCCCAGCCACCGTATTCAACAAAGAATATCTGTCGCTTCATACCCAATTGATCTCTGCCGGCAATAGTTCTGGAGATCATATGTAAAGCATCCGAAAATTCATTGGCTGAAAAGACATTAAAGAAAGTCGGACTGGAATCTAAAGCAGACCTGAAAGCTACGTCAGCATCACGTGCTGTTTTAAGTGTATTTATATAAGTGCGTTTGAAGACATCATCATAATGGGCATCGATCATATTGACAATTGTCCGTGAGAATAATTGACCAAATGCATCTGCACCCGGATCGTTGTGTCCCTGGATACCGACACTACCTTCTATAGGATCAATGCTGTATTCGGTAGAATTAACACCGGTCTGGAATATATTGCTTCCGGAAAGCGAGACATTCAGAGATATATTCGAATTGCTATTCAGGGATGACATCAAATCTGCAATACGTCCACCCCAACCAATACTTGAGCGATCATCAGGAACAGAAGTTTGCCATTGTTGAATCTGGTCGGCATGTGAAAAAAGACCAAGCGGATGCTCCTGTGGTTTGGTCAGGAAGTCGGCTTTGGTCATAGGTCTTACCAATGTGCCAATATTTGAGATAAAAGACAATTTCCCCTGGTTGTAGAGGGATTGAACACCGGTCATCGCAGGATGAACTCCATAATCTGATCCATTCAAAGGCAGGATTTGATCCCTTGCAATCGCCAGGTTTGTCCTTGTGGATTGATAGGAGTTATAAATACCCTGTTGATATGGGATCAGCATATTATGTGAATCACATCCACCTGACAGCAATATACAAACAAGGGCTTTATAATCTCCACCGAGAAGTACTGATGAATTAGCCATACTTGCGGCATTCATGTACTTGAGATTAACAAGGGTAGACAAAAGGGTAGTACTGCCCAATGCCATACATGAGGATTGTCCCAGGAATTTTCTTCGTGATATATGATGTTTTTTATTTGCCATGATTCTGAGTTTAGGGTCTCTATTTTAGTATGGTGAAATCAGGTGAGCCAAGAATAAAATACATAAGGATCCTTGAAGAGATATTTGGCTCTCCAAACAGCGTTAATGTATCAATCATGGTTCTCAGGTTTTCGCGTGTCTGGTCAGACATTTCTCCATGCATGAAAACGATGTCATAATAATTTAAGAGGGCTTCAAGTTCTTCTGCTGCAACAGGTTCCAGACTTGTAAAATCCGGCATGATATATTCTATACCGTTTTCAAAATCATAGCTGTAAAGGTTGAATTCGCCGAATGTAGCAATAAGCACCATATTGAGATAGTTGACAGAACTGCCACTGTCATGGATCTTGAATTCAGGGCCGTAAAGACCAAGCTGTGTCATTTCACCAACCGGCTGGTGATCAGGAAGGTAAAAGTTGAATACTGTTGGTGAAGACAGCGGGTTTTGCCTGAGTAATTCAAAATTTGAATTCCCATTATGCCAGAACCTGATATCTTCTGTGACCTCTTCATAATCTACTTCGTATTCGATACCTTCACAATCGTAATTGTTGATTTCCACCTGGTATACAGGGCGAATTCCTTTCTGCGGTATAGCTCTTGAAAAATGACTGTGCCTGAGCGTCGGTTCTCGTAGCATTCCATTACCCGGGTCGAGCTGAGCATCACAACTGCGTGCTTCTTCATCCATAATGATTGCTTCAATGACCGCCTGCATATCACCGCGGACACCCTGACCATTGTTATTGAAAACAGCAGCTACCCTGGAAATATAACCGGGGGTAGGGTTGGATTTTATCAATCGCTGGATAAGTAATCTTGACACAAACGGACCTACATTGGGATGATTAAAAAGGTAGTCCACAGCCATTTCAATATCCTGAATGCCGGGCTGACCAGCTGGAATGACAAGATCCTTTAAAATGACCTTTTCGCCTGGTTCGTGCCATTCCTGGTACATTTTGAGTGGCAACCACTTATGCCCGATATAAATGTCAACCTCACCGAAAACAGCTTCATCAAGCCACCATACCTGCATCTTTGGATCCAGTTCTGCAAACCCGAGTCCGGTAAATACCTTTGCGAGTTCCATTATATCTGCATTATCGTATGTCGGAATATCGTTACCGTTTGAATCTTTCATCCGGGTACCATCCTGGTTGAGCATGTAGAGTCCAATGGAAAAAAGCTGCATTATTTCACGTGCATAGTTTTCATCCGGATGGATATTGAATTCAGGAATTGATCTGGGATTATTCACATGACTGAGATAATAGCCCATGGCCGGGGAAAGGGTCACTTCCATCAATAGGTC
>JAHHJO010000054.1:0-5166 GCA_018680275.1 Bacteroidia bacterium | reverse complement strand
TATTTATTCTAACTGATGAAACTGTGAAAGTCAGTCTTATGACTTTATGGCGTGTGATTTAAATCACACTTCCATGCACACCTATCAGGTCATCTTATTATTGATGTAAAAAAAGTTTCAAGCAAAGACACTTGAATAAAAAACTTGTATTATGTCTTTTGTCTGCAGATTAGAATCTAATCACATTGATCTTATGGGTCACAAAATCTCCATGGCTATATACTTTAACAAAGTAAATACCTTCATATAGATCAGTGACATTCACGGAAGTTCTTGAAGTAGGTAGGTAGTTCTCCGCTTTCTGCAGTCTTCCCAGGGCGTCATAAATCTCAATTCGTTCAAGGCTATACTTGTCAGATTCAATCATCAACCTGTCGATTGCAGGGTTTGGATAGACTGAGATGTAGTCATCTATAGATAAATCCTGAGAAGCATCCCTGTTAAGCTTCACTGATTTGTATACATCCGGGTGACGGACATATTCTCCGTGTTCATTAACAGAAATAATATTGGTCATGCCGATATTGATCTGGGAAAGAAGATATTCAATATCTTTTAATCCCTGGATTTCATCTTCAACAATAAATTCCAGTTTCCCGATGATACCCAATCCATCTGCAGAACCTGTAATTCTTGATACTGCAATTTCTACAGTACCATCCAGAGGAACAGTATAAAATGAGCTTACCGGACCAAGATCATCGTTTAACCATGTCTTTTCATACAGACTGAAAGTCACGCTGGATGAATCAATCAAGTCCGGATCAATAGTGAAATTGAAAGCCGCACCGTTGAAGTCCAATGACGGATAAGCAAAGGATCCGATTGAAATATCAATAGTGAGCCATTCACCGGAATCAACTTCTGTTTGTTGAGGTGTAAATGTTATTGGAGCATTGGACAATGTTGTTACCGGACTGGCAATCAATCTGTGAAGTTTACCGTAATTGTCAGCAACAGCTTCAAAATCATCACCATCTATATATCCGTCTCCATCCGAATCTCCACATTTCAGGTCAATATTTGAATTCATTTGTTCATAGCCCCAGTCGTCACTTTCCTGACCGGTCCACAACAAGTTGAAATCATTTGTTCGTTCAAGTCCCCCGTTTCCAAGATTTAATCCTATGTCCAGAATGTCTTTCGCATTGACGATACCATCATCATTATTATCACCTTCGTAAACGCAATTATTGAGACAAAGACAATCATCATAATTGGAGTCGAGAATGTGAACATCAATTTTAATGACTTCGCAAGCTCCTGAACTTGTACAATACTCCAGTTCAAATTCATCATTGCCATTGAAATCCGCATCAGGGGTATACACTATTGTATTTACTCCAGTGATTGTGTCACATTCCTGCACAGAACTATTGCTGGAATCCAAAACTTCTACTGTACCATTTAAAGGTGTCAAAAGAACGCTGAATGTATATGCTTCTACAGGAGAATGATGCGTTATCTTCAGTGGATGATTATTGATTATGTCGAACGAATAATCCAGTGCTTCAGCCGGCGCATAATTATCAACATGAATATTGATGTTCCCGGTATGAAATTGAATACCAGAAAATACTTTATAATAAAATATCAGATCTCCTGAAAATCCTGAAGGTGGCGTATATGAGAATGAACCGTCTCCATTATATGTTAACTCGGAGGAGTAATCCACAATCGGGAAATCTGTTCTCAGATCATTATTAAAAACATTAAGGTCTACGGATCCATCAATAACCGTATGAATTTCATCATCAATGACAAATGAATGTTCCACAGATTTATCGAGTACTGTGATAAAGACTTCAATATCACCACCATTAGTTGTTGTAAACCTGGCATAATCCGAGCCATCGAAGTCGTCATCGGGTGTGTAGACCCATATATGATTTTCATTGCCGATGGAAAGTGTACCATGGGTGACATCTGTATCAATCTCGAATAGATCAGAACTTAATTCTATAGTTTCTGAAGTCTTGTTATCGAGATAGACAGATCGTGATTCTGTTTTTAAATCATCCTCGTTCTGAATGCTGATTATCGATGACTCGACTGTGCCAAAATCATCTTCGACAAAATACATTATTAGTCCGGACTCTGAACCGCTATCAAACGTGAAATCAATTTGATCATCAGAAACGATGCTAGCGGTTCCCCCGCTGACAAACCCAATTTTCTGAATGGCTAAATTGCCATCTGTCGAACTGTCATTGCCAAGCGGAAAAACACTAACACTGGTATTAGAGTCGAGGACAAAGTCATTATTGGTCTCGACCTTGGAGGGTTTAATCCTGTAGTGTATGGTTGTGTAATTAGGGTATGGAATTCCTGGAATAGCTCCTGATTCAAAATACTCAATTATAATTTCAGTATCTCCTGTGAAATCAGCAGGAGGATCAAAGAACACTTCGTAGGTATTTGCTACCCCGTTGACCGGATAGATACTCAGGGAATCTTTACCCGAATCAGGAAAACCATTATTGGTGACAGTTGGTGGAAATGTCAGGGATTGAATTTCGACCTGGTTGGCTACATCAATTTTCTCATTGACATATATATGACGTGGATTAAGCTGTGCGCTTAAAATTAAAGTCACAAATACGAATATGGAGGTCAAATAAAACCTCATGGAAATTTAATGCAGTTTTGGTTATTACAAATATATTTCATTTCAATAACAATAAAGCTATATATTTTGCTTTTTTTTATTCATATTTCTATTTTATTTAATTTGTTGATATTCAATAGATTATAAAATGAATAAAAATAAATGATCACGTTAATTAGCTCAAATATATTAATTTATTTCAATTGTATATATACTTATAAATCAAGTTAATACATATTTAATAAATTTGTAGTATTAATGATAAATACCCGTATATATAATATTCTAAAACAGCTCGACAAACCGTTTCTGAACAGGTTTTTGAAGTTTATAGACTCTCCTTACCACAACAGGAATCAGAAAGTCACTTCATTGGCCCAATTACTTATTAATAACATAAAATCGCCGGAAAAGCTGCCTGGCAAACAAGAAATTTGGGAAATAATTTTTGAAAGCAATACATATGACGACTTGAAATTCAGGAAACTTTGCAATGATGTACTCGAAAGATTTGAAAAATTTTTAATAACAGAGCAACTGGATGAGAATAACCTCCTTAAATCCAACCTGCTTTTGAATGCTCTTAAATCCAATAATATTGAAGAAATTATTGAAAAGCATATATCAAGATCGTCAAGGCAGTTTGAACGGGAGCTAGATCAATCTTCTGAATTCTATCTTCAGAAATACCAATATGAAAGAACCTTACAAAACCTAAAAACCAATTACGAGAAAAAGGCCAATATTAAGTCTTATCTAAACAATTACAGATACCTGGATTTATCTCAAAATCTTGATTCATTCTATGTTATTGAAAAACTGAGGCATGCCACTGATATCCTGACCTGGCGTAAAATGTATAAAACAGATATAGAAATTGATCTGGGTTTCACCCTGGAATTGATCAAACTATACAATTTAGATGATCACCCTGCTGTAAAAATTTACTTGTACATGTACCAGATCCTTTCAGGGGACGGTGATATTGATACGTATTTTGAATTCAAGGAAATATCATTCAAATACATTGATGTCTTTCCGGATGAGGAACGGAGAGAGATCATGGATGTTCTTTTTAATTTTTGTGTTAAACAGATTAATTCAGGAGATAAGTCATTCTACATAGAATTACTTGAACTTTATGATTGGGGTATAGATTCAGAGATTATCCTGACAAATAGTATTCTTTCTCCCACTTCATTCAGAAATTATGTGATTTCAGGACTTAGGATCGGTGAATTCGACAGGGTTCAGAAGTTTATTCTTGAAAAATCAGATTTTCTTGAGGAATCCAGAAGAGAGAATGCGATAAATTTCAATATGGCCAGGGTCTGTTTCTATAAAAAGCAATTTGACGATGTCCTGAATTACTTGAACAAGGTGAATTATGATGATATCTGGTACAATCTTAATTCTAAGAATTATTTATTGGCAGTATACTATGAACTTGGTGAAGACATGGTACTTGAATCACAAATGGATAGCTTCTCTGCTTTTCTTCGAAGAGAAAAATCCATTCAGGATTCCTACAGGAAACTCCATTCGAATTTTGTGAGATTTCTCAAAAAGATCTACAAGGTTAATGAAAAAGATAAGAAGACACTAAATGACATCAAGAACGAAATAATAGAAGAAAAGCAAGTCATCAACAAACCCTGGCTTATCGAAAAGATAGATGAATTGCTTTAAGGATTCAGTGCTTTTTTATAGACTTCCAGACATCTCTCCCTGGCAAACTTATGCTCCACAATCGGCTTCGGATAGTCCTCGCTCCCCCATTCCGGAACCCATTTTTTGATATATTCAAAATTCTTGTCGAATTTCTTTTGCTGTGATTCCGGGTTGAATATCCTGAAATATGGAGCCGCATCTGTTCCGCAACCTGCAGCCCATTGCCAGCCCCCATTATTACTTGCAAGGTCAAAATCGAGTAGCTTATCAGCAAAATAGGCTTCACCCCACCGCCTGTCAATCAATAAATGCTTGGTCAGGAAACTTGCTGTGATCATCCGGGATCGGTTATGCATGAAGCCTGTCGCATTCAATTCCCGCATACCGGCATCGACCATTGGATATCCTGTTTTACCTTCGCACCAGGCTTTGAATTCTGTTTCATTGTTTCTCCAATCTATATATTCATACTTTGGGCGGAAACAGTTTTTTTCAACATGCGGAAAATGCTGTAGTATCTGACTATAGAAATCCCGCCAAATTAATTCTGAAAGAAATACATCTGATCCTTCAATGGCAGTTCTGGCTACAGTTCTTATACTGATTGTACCAAATCTTAGATGTAATCCCAGCCTTGAGGTCGCTTTTAGAGCGGGGAAATCTCTTTTATCGCCATATGATCTGATTATATCTTGATCTATTTCTTTTCGGGGTATACTTTTCTGAGATGCCTGGAATCCCATATCATCAAGTTCTGGAATCAGGTAAGATCCTGCATGAGGGTTTAAGTTGCTCAGACTGTTTTCACTTGGGAAACGATTAAAATCCTTCTGTTGGTTGTCAAACAATCTTTCAAGCCATTTCCTCTTGTATGGGGTGAAGACAGT
>JAHHJO010000389.1:0-3168 GCA_018680275.1 Bacteroidia bacterium | reverse complement strand
CCTGATCAAAACACCGAATGATGCAGACTCCAAGCCACCATTGGAAGGAGATGTGATCATTGATGCATCGCATTCTCCGGATCCGACGACCGGTGAAATGGCTGTAAACCTCAGGATGAATAACCGTGGTGCACAGGTATGGGCTGAGATGACAACAAAAGCAGCTAATGATGGTAACCGGGAGGTAGCTATATGCCTGGATAACGAAGTGGTATCGGCACCAAGAGTGAATGGTCCTATCCCTGGAGGAAATACACAGATCACCGGTAATTTTTCTGTGCAGGAAGCCGCTGACTTTGCAAGTATACTTGAAGTCGGAAAATTACCGGCCAAAGTAGATATCATACAGAATACGACAGTTGGACCATCTTTGGGTCAGAAAAATATTGATAGCAGTATCCGTGCCCTGGGCATTGGATTTGGAATGGTACTATTATTTATGATCCTGTATTATGCAGGTGCAGGTTTTGTATCTATCATAGCCCTGATCCTCAACCTCTTCTTCATCTTCGGTGCTTTGGCTTCGTTTGGTACGGTATTGACCTTACCTGGAATTGCAGGTATCGTATTGACAATCGGTATGGCAGTTGATGCCAACGTTATCATCTATGAAAGGATAAGGGAAGAATTACGGGCCGGTAAATCGATGCTGGCTTCCATCAATGATGGATTCAAACATTCATATTCAGCGATCATTGATGCCAATGTGACCACGATCCTTGTGGCCATGGTCCTGGCTTATTTCGGTTTGGGACCGATCAAAGGATTTGCTGTTGTATTGATCATCGGTGTGCTTTCATCATTGTTTACTGCGGTTCTTGTAGGTAGAATGGTGATTGACTGGTGGACAAAAGGAGACAGGAATATTGCTTTCTGGTCAGGATTGTCGAAAGGCATGCTGGCTAATCTGAATATAGACTGGTTGGGTAAAAGACGTATAGCATATGTTGTATCCGGCGTCTTGATCATTGCAGGACTGGCATCCATTTTTACGAAAGGATTTGACCTGGGTGTAGACTTTAAAGGAGGATACTCATATAATGTGGAGTTTGCACAGGGAAGCAATATCGATCCTGAATCCCTGAGAACAGGGTTGGAGTCATACCTCGAAAACCCGCCATTGGTAAAGGCAGTTGATACTGAAAATACTTTCAATATTGTAACAGACTACCTGATCAATGATCCGGAAGATGATGCAGCCGACAGGGTGATGGCAAAAGTACATGAAGGATTATCAGGTGTTACAGGAATCAATGTTGACTTCGATGAATTCGTTAAGACCGATTCTGAATCTGATATGCATGTAACCAGTTCATACAAGGTATTACCGACGATCGCAGACGATATCAAGAAGAGTTCATTCTATGCCGGTATCTTTGCATTGCTATTAATCTTCCTGTACATCTTTATACGATTTAACAGGTGGCAGTATAGTCTTGGTGCCGTTGCGGCATTATTCCATGACTCATTGATCGTTCTTGGATTGTTTTCCATATTCTGGGGAGTACTTCCATTTTCACTGGAAATAGACCAGGCCTTTATTGCAGCATTATTGACAGTAATCGGTTATTCGATAAATGATACCGTGGTTGTATTCGACAGGATCCGGGAATACCTGGGCATTCATACTTCCAAATCAACTGACGAAGTATTGAACCTGGCGATCAACAGTACATTCTCAAGGACATTGATCACCTCATTTACGACCTTGATCATGATTCTTCCGTTGTTTATTTTCGGAGGAGGAAGTATCAAAGGATTTACCTTTGCGATCATTATCGGTATCCTTGTGGGTACCTACTCTTCAATCTTCGTAGCGACACCTATAGTTAGGGATCTCTCGGAAGATCTGAAGCCAAAAGGTGTTGAATCCAAAAAGTCTTTCTCTAAAGCTGCTAAAACAGCAAAGTAAAGAATCAGAAATTATATATTTTGAGGGCTCTCACAATTGTGGGAGCCTTTTTATTTTAGGATATGCGTAAATCAGTATTTCAAAAACATCTTGATCAGCTGGATGAAGAAAGCCTGCGGGAAGAATTACAAACTCTTTACGGGAAGATCGATGCTGTCCGTAAACATTATGCCATGGAACTGGGTTCTCAAAAGGACAGGAAGAGGCATTTTGAAAAGGCAAAAAAAGAGATTCAGGCAAAATATGCCACCAAAAGCTACAGGAGGCCAAGAAGACCAAGGATCCAGAAGATATACAAAATCATCAGTGATGTCCGTAAAACATCCGTATTTGAGTTTGAAATGATCGATATCTATTTGTTTAATGCAGAGGAAGGAATAAATTTTATGAATCGGTACAGGTATTATTCTGCGCCCTTATTCAATAGCATATCAAAAACATTCGTTAAAGCACTGGAACTGATACAATCCAATATGATGCATGATGAATACAAGGCCAGGGTAGAGAAAATCCGCGATGATTCAATCAGGGACAGGGAATTGTTTAACTTACTAAAAACCGAAATTGATAAAGTCTACAGTGAATAAATTTCTATACTTCATATTGATTTTTTGCCTGGCTGGTCTGTCTTGTCAGACTACTTTGAAAGTCAAGAACGGAACGATGGCCTACCAGGTCAAGCAATATGCTGTGGCTGTTGAAATGCTTGAAACGGAGTTTGAACGCGAGAATAACGATGATATCCGATTCCAGAAAGCAAGGATGCTGGCAGAATCTCACGATATCCTTCAAAACCTGGGAGATGCCTTGAAATGGTATGATATCACAGAACAGTTGAGGTCTACAGAAACCACGAAAAAGAATCTTGCAGAATCATTGAAGAAAAATGAAAGATATGCGGATGCAGCTGCCCTTTATACAGAGCTTTACAGATCAACAAGAGAAGGTCGATATGCGCAGGAGGCAGAAATTTGCAAAGCGGCATCAGTGTCCCAGTCAGAAGAAGAAAACACCTTTATCGAGTTATTCAAGGCCAATACAACGGCTGGTGATTATAGTCCGGTTTATTACGAGGAGGACTTTATCCTCTTTACATCGGATCGGGAGTCCAGTACCGGAAAAGGCATTTATGAATGGACAGGCCAGGATTTTTCCGACTTGTTTGTCATGAATATACATACCAAGAAGGTTCATAATTTTGATGCACTGTTGAATACACCGAATAACGAAGGCCCAGCCTGTTTTACCAAAGACTA
>JAHHJO010000188.1:0-3124 GCA_018680275.1 Bacteroidia bacterium | reverse complement strand
CTGCAGGACAGATCGCAATGGACCCGGATAGTATTGGTGCTTCTGTCTTCCTTTTTCCGGGAGACACCTCAAGATATCTTTACGCTCGTGACTTTGGCTTTGATATCCCTTGTAATGCGACCATTACCAATATAACATTCCGTGTAGCCAGGCAAAATAATAGCCTGGTAGATGTTGCAGACGCCATGGTCGCCTTATTCAATCCTCAAACTTTTTCTCCCGGTTCACTGAATATGAAGAATCCTGCGATATGGATTGAAGGAGGTACAGACTGGGAAACGATCACCTATTCACATGCTAACTGGGGTGAATCGATTACACCCGAATTGATAAATAACGAAAGATTTGGTCTCCTGATCCAGGTCGAGCAGTTGTTGACTGCAGGACTGGCATTGCCTGTCGTCGATGCAGTTGAATTGGAAGTATGTTATACGGTTGGTTCACCTTTTACTTCACCAATAAGCTTTGCAACAGAGAAAGTAGATGCCTGTTTCAATGAAGGAAGCATCACTATAACAGCAAGTGGCGGGAGTGGCTCATTTGAATATTCTATAGATGGAGGCTCAACATGGACATCGAACCCGGTCTTTGATAACCTTGCCCTTGGAGATTATATTCTGACGGTCCGCAATACGGACGGAACCTGCCAGACGGAAATCTTTTATTGTAATCTCAGCGGTGACGACAGGATATTACATGCTGGTGATGCGATCGTGGCATGTGCCACATTCCCTGGAAATGATATTACACTGGCTATAGAGAAATTGCAACCAATGAATGAACTCTATATTGCAGGTGAACGAGGATACGATATTTCATTTTTACTGCCTTTTCATCCGTATGAATGGTCGATCAATGATCTACAGGGTGAAGTGTACAGCTTTTCCATTGACAAAACAAGAAACATTTATACAGCTACAACGATGCTCTATGATCTGAATCCGGGCGGAGATGTCCCCCCAATCGTAAGCAGGATAGATGCCTTTACGGGTGAGGTTCAGATTCTTGATACTTTACCAGGGGATGCGGGTGCGACCGGTGTGGAATACGACACAATCTGCGAACAATTATTTGTAGCAAATCTGAGTGATGGAATAATATACAGGATAGATCCGGATTCAGGCCTTACACTAAGTACTTTCGATCCAGGAGTAGCTGATAATGGAGCGATAGATATGGCCCCATTGGGAGAACGTATTCTAGGTATGGGGTATAATCACATTGACAATAAATTATACTATGCTGTTTGGGCATCTGATTTTGATAGAAATGGAACAAGAAATACAATCAGGTCAATCTCAATAGATCCGGTGTCCTGTGATTTTTTACCGGCAACAGACCAGCTTGAAGTGACCCTTCCGTGGACTTCGGAGTATGGAGACCCTCTTAATCCTCTTGATTACAGTATGCCCGTTGGAGATATAGAATTTTCTACAGATGGGAATACCATGTTGGTAGGGGAGACAGGTTTTGATTCAAATGTACCTGCTTCCAAACCCCATGAATCAAGAGTCTTGCGTTATCTCGGTTCAACTGGTTCCTGGACGCTCCAGACCACTGTACCATCCGGCAATTTTGAATTGCAACATGAATTGGGTGAAGTAAGTGCCGGATTTAATGCAAGAGGCGGGGTAGACTTCGCAAACTCTGGTTTTGACGGTTCCGAATGCAGTATAGATAACGATGAATATATTATTGCAACCGCTGATGCCTTGAGAGGTGCAGATTGCAATTCAATAGGTTGTCTCTATGGTTTACAATATTTGCCGGTCACAGGAGGTAATTCTGCTGGTTCGGTTCTGCTTGATATTGCAAGGGATATAAATTCCCAGCAGAAAAGTGTATTTGGAGATGTAGACTGGATTCAAGGATGCCCGGACCCTGTTTTTTGTTGTCCGGAGGTCATGTTAACTACGAGTGACCAGGAGATTTGCAGGAATGAATCCTTAAATACCTTAAACCTGACTACAACAGCAGATTCCATTGTATTTGCGTATTTCACGAGTGTCCCAACAGATTCAATTCAAGTCTACAACGGTGGAACCCCAATCGATACAGTTGGTGTTTCATCCGGGATGGCTTCATCAAATTTATCAGCTTTTCCAAGTGGTACTGCAGGTACATATTATATATATGCCAGGGTACATCCGACACCAGATAACATAAGCTGCAGGCCTTATGATTCTATTATTGTCACTATCCATGCAGATCCTACGCCTTCAATAAATGATCCTGCAGATCAATGTGTTAATGGAGCTGATATGAATTTTACAGGTTCTCCTCTGCAATCTGGAGGCACAATTGGGAGTTTCAGTACCACCGCTAGCGGAGGATTATCCGATAATACAGATGGTACAGCCATTCTGGATGTCAGTGTGGCAGGTGCCGGGA
Source organism: Bacteroidia bacterium (assembly GCA_018680275.1). GTDB lineage: Bacteria > Bacteroidota > Bacteroidia > Chitinophagales > Saprospiraceae > RFSX01. Next base: position 733 of record JAHHJO010000188.1, on the reverse strand, counting down.
CATGGGATGTTATATACAGCTATACTGATTTAAATGGATGTTCCGCTTTTGCAACTAGCAGCATTACTATTTTTGATTTACCTGCTGTTATTAGTATTTCAGATCCAGCCGATGTATGCGTAGATGGCAGTCTGATGCATTTCACCGGCACACCAGTTCCTTCAGGGGGAAATACTGGTGTATTTAGTACGACAGCACCTTCAGGAATGATCGTTACAGGATTTGGTACAGCATCCCTGGATCCGGCAGCAGCTGGTCCGGGTACTTACAACGTAACATATACATATACCACAACAGATGGCTGTATAGGAAGTGATGTGACTAGTATTACAATATTTGATCTGCCAACGGTTGATATCAATGATCCCGCAGATGAATGTATCATTGATGGTCCAATGCTCTTTAGTGCCACGCCATTGCCTTCATCCGGAATTTCCGGTGTGTTTTCAACAGACGCACCTGCTGGATTTTCAGATAACGGAAATGGTACAGCAGCACTTGATGTCGGGGCTGCAGGGGAAGGTATCTATTCGGTTTCATACACATTTACAGATAATAATGGATGCGTGAATACAGCCAATTCAAGCGTCCAGGTATTCGATACACTTGAGAATGTGATCCTTCTCGATGCGCAGATTTGCGGAGATCCTGTTTTCGGAAATAATATACTCGATCTGAATACTTTAATTCAGTCCGGACCATTGACCGGTAGCTGGACAGATACGGATGGAAC
>JAHHJO010000576.1:0-2794 GCA_018680275.1 Bacteroidia bacterium | reverse complement strand
CCTCTTATCGATAATGCCTGTACGTTCGTTCTACTTGACCTGGTCACGTCCACACCGGTGATACCGTCAAATGCCTGGTCCATGGTTACTACATTCTGAGATTCAATAGACTTTCTGCTGACAATATCCACTGATACAGGTGCAGAAACCAGGGTTTGAGATTTACGCGTAGCCGTTATAACTACTTCATCAGTAATTATGAATGAAGGTTCCAGTTCTATATTGATTAACGTGTCCGACCCAGGATCGAGTTTAAGATTTCCGATTGTCCAATCTTCGTAGCCAAGGTAAGAAACGGCAATAGAGTAAATTCCGGGTTCTTCCAGTCTTACACCGAACCGTCCTTCTGTATCCGAAGAACATCCGATGACCCTTGGTCCGGAAATTACAATATTAACAAAAGGAAGGGGTGTATCACTTTTTGATTCAGTGATAAGGCCCCTTACTTTTATTGTAGGATTCGTTACAGAACCAATCTCCTGGGCCTCCAGTGTAAAATACTGGAAAGTCAAAAAGATCAGGCTCAATAAGATGTTTGTTACAGAATGTTTCAATTAACAACGATATATTTTATTGATACCAATCATTTACAAAGCCAAAATCAGCCTTGAAGTTGATTGTATATTCTTCTCCGTCGACAACAGTAAATGTTACTGGAGGTGGAAAATTGAAAACAGGGATTATGCCTCCAGGTGTCACAACTTTTATCACTACACCGTGACTGACCACATCAGGATTATCATGATGCACGCCTAGTGTAGCAGTCTTTTTAGTTTGATCCTGGACATTGTCATGCCTGAACCCAAGAGCAAGTGCTGAATACGTACCCGGATCAACCTCCAGTTCATAATCATACTCTGTTTTGCCACTTTCATAAGTTAATACAATTGGATTCTGAGAATTAAAAGGCGCACCAAGTGCAAATGTCCCTCCAGGTACATTAGGCCCGAAAGTGCCGTCAGGTACTTCACCCCATCCTGAAGGAGGGTTCAGACTAAATGCAGGAAATATGGTCAACTGGACTTCTCCACTGTCAACCCATGTCTCCCATACATCGATATTATCGACAGTGATTGTTCCTTTAATCACAGATGTATTAGGTGGTATATCATCTCCACAACCAATACTAAACAAGACCATACCCAATAAAAAAATGAAGGTATAAATTGATGAATGCTTCATAACAAATAAGATGTTTTTTTGATGTTTCTTAATGCCTCAAAAATAGAAATAGACACGAGTTCAATTGTCAGGGAATTGTAATATCACAGCTTCAAAAAATGATTCATATCAGTCTTGTTAATGCCTCGCATCATATGAATTAACGCTTTATGCAAAATACATTTGGTCAAAGCCTGATAAAATGAAATCAGATATAAATACGAACACGATAGATCAGAAGAATGACGCCAAAAAGGTATTCCGAAAAAAAGGTACTTGTTCACGCACCTTTTTCTTTTTACTCAACAGGGAGTTTGGAACCTATAAAGACAATGAAGAAGCTGCTATAGACCCCCTGGCAGGGGGTATCCTAAAAAAAGGTCACCAGTGTGGTATGTTATGGGGTGCCGCACTAGGCGTTGGTGCTGAGGCATATAAGCGAAATGATGACCCCAGGGAAGGTATGAGCCTGGCATTAAAAGCCAGTCAGAATATTTTCGAATCATTTAAAAGTGAAACACAAACGATCAATTGTTATGATATCACCGCTTGTGATTTTTCAAGCAAATTAAGTTTTGCTAAATATATGATCACCGGTAAATTCCTGGATTGTTTCAAACTGGCCGAGGACTGGGCTCCCAAAGCAATGGATGCTGCAAGAACAGGACTTCAAGATGAAGAAGACAACAATAATGATTTCAGGTACACTAATTGTGCATCCTTACTGGCCAGGAAAATGAATGCCACCGAAGAACAAACAGTGATGGTCGCAGGTCTTGCTGGCGGCCTGGGACTTAGTGGCGGCGGATGTGGTGCCTTAGCAACTGCCGTATGGCTGAATTCTATAGCATGGCTTGAGGAAAACCCTGGGAAATTATGCTATGAAAATGATTACGCCAAAGAAACGATGAATTCCTTCGAGGAAATGATGGGTAAAAAGATACTATGCAAAGACATTTGCGGATGTTCTTTCAATTCACAAAATGAACATTCAGAGTATATTCTGAATGAAGGATGCAAGGAATTAATTGAAACATTGGCACAGACAAAGCCTATACAATCAAAAAATATTGAGTAATTTCTTGTATGAGAGTAAGTGTTTTTTGTTCAGCCAGCCCTGATATTCCAGAGATATATTTCAAGGAAGCCAGAATCCTGGCCATTGAGTTGGTAAAGAGAAACATTGATATCGTATATGGTGGTGGTGCCATTGGCTTGATGGGCATCCTGGCAGATACTGCTATCAAACATGGTGGTAATATCCAGGGAATCATCGCGCAGTTCATGTATGACCTGGGTTGGGCCCATCCGGGTGTTACTGATCTGATCATCGCAGATAATATGTCAGACCGAAAAACCAAATACCTTGTAGACATAGACGCCGTTATTGCTTTACCGGGAGGCACAGGCACTTTAGAAGAAATTCTGGATGTGATCAGTTTAAAATGTCTTGGTCTTTTTTCAAAACCTTTGATAATCCTGAATTCAAATGGTTATTATGATCCTTTGAACGAAATGCTTGAAAAGGGAATGATCGAAAAATTTATAGCTTATGACCAATCAGTAAACTGGACTTTTGCGGAAAGCCCATTAGAAATAATACAGCACCTTGGAATTCGGATATAATCAAGGT
>JAHHJO010000283.1:0-2078 GCA_018680275.1 Bacteroidia bacterium | reverse complement strand
GGAATAAATCAAATAATGTTGAAAGCTCAGTCATAGAAGCAACATTGAGAAACAATGAAGACAGCTCAACCAATAACAAATGGTGGGATTACATCCTGTGGCTGACAATCATGGTCGGATTCTGGGCTACCATGTCATTATCAATTGCTGATATCACCCGTTATGCCGCCACCCAGAAAGCACAGATCACAGGACAATTCATTGGTTTACCCGGCACAATGATGCTCTATTCATTCGTAGGCATATTCGTAACATATGCTGCTGTAATAAACTTTGACAATGTCCTGGTTTCTGAAGATGCGCCATGGGATCCTGTCACACTACTTGCGCAGTTTGATAATCCTGTCGTCGTCATCATTTCACAATTGTTTATGCTGATTGCTACACTCAGTACTAATATTGCTGCCAATGTTATCGCACCATCCAATGCCTTTTCAAATATTTATCCCAAGAAAATCAGTTTCAGAACCGGTGGCATTATAACTGGAATAATCGGAATCATAATTTGTCCTTGGATACTCATGGACGAGATCAGCAATATCCTGATATTTATCAGTGGATTGCTCGGCCCGGTATTGGGAATCATGCTCTCTGATTATTACCTGGTTAGGAAAAAGATATTATCGCTACCTGATCTATACAAATATGACGGTGCATATGCTTACTGGAAGGGCTTTAATCCTGCTGCAATGATTTCATTGGTTGCAGGTATTGCTATAGCTTTGATTGGTTATTATATTCCGGCACTCGAAGCCTTGTATAAATTATCCTGGTTCTCGGGCTTCCTGGTTTCATTCATTTTGTATTATCTTTTAATGTTAAAACATAAAACGCATGTCAATCTTAATTAAGAATGGAACGATTGTTACATCAGAATCTACATTTGAAGCAGACCTGTTCATTGAAGGAGAATCAATTTCGGCTATTGGTAAGAATCTGGATCACGAAGCTGATGAAGTAATCAATGCAGAAGGGCGTTATGTCATGCCGGGTGGCATTGATCCACATGTCCACCTGGATATGCCATTTATGGGAACTTATTCAAGTGATGACTATACAAGTGGAACGAGAGCTGCACTCTTTGGCGGTACAACAATGGTCATTGACTTTATTTTACAAACACAAGGCGATACGCTTAAAAACGCCCTTAAAGCCTGGCAAGGCCGCTCAAATGACAAGGCATTATGCGACTACAGCTTTCATATGGCTGTCACTGACTTCAATAAAAAGGTTGAGAAAGAAGTTGTCAGAATGATAGAAAAGGAAGGCATCACTTCCTTCAAAACATTCATGGCTTATAAAGGTGCGTTGATGATCGATGATGGCCAGATGGTTGGTCTTATGAAAGTGGTAAATGATAACGGAGGCTTGGTTACCGTGCATGCCACGAATGGGGATATGATAGATGCACTGATTGCCAAACACAGGAATGAAAAAAAACTGTCACCTCTTTATCATTATCTATCACAACCAGAAGTCACGGAAGCAGAAGCTTCTGAACGCTTTACAGACATGCTTCACTATACTGATTGCCCCGGTTACATTGTACACATGACCTGCGAGGGTGCTGTCAACGCCATACGAAAGGCAACGACGAGGAATCAAAAGGTTTTTGGGGAAACATGCACACAATATCTTACACTTGATGCATCACTCTACAAAAGAAAGGATGGTGCCAAATGGGTCATGAGCCCTCCCTTGCGGGAAAAGAAAGACCAGGCAGCATTATGGTCAGCACTAAACCAGGGCATAATCCAGGTTGTTGGAACAGATCATTGTCCTTTTACATGGAAACAAAAACAAATGGGTGCCAAAGATTTTTCTAAAATACCAAACGGGCACCCGGCCATCGAACACAGAATGGATATTTTATTTTCTGAGGGTGTAAACAAAGGAAGAATTTCACTTAACAAATATGTCGAATTGACTTCTACAAATGCCGCAAAAATCTTTGGTATGTATCCCAGGAAAGGTACCTTGGCCATTGGTGCCGATGCAGACATCCTGATTATGAATCCGGATAAGACACATACCCTCTCTCACAGAAGACATCACATGAATGCAGACTATTCATCATA
>JAHHJO010000289.1:0-2760 GCA_018680275.1 Bacteroidia bacterium | reverse complement strand
ACTTAATACAGGTATCATTCCCAGGTTCAATTTTGTCACCAACTGATCTGAAAAGGGATCGTAAAAAACATGAGACTCATTTCTTGTGTTGAGTACATTCTGGATATCCATAATAAATACATTTTTTTTCTTCCAGTTGTACTGGATTCTCAGGTCAGTTCGAAAGAAGTGCTTCAATCTATTCGGTTCTTCCAAATTGACCAAAATATAACTTTTACCATAAGTACCTCCCCTTTCATGCATTGCAAGGTTTATGAATAAAATATTCTCTTTTTTAAGTTTAAATCTCTTCGAAAGATTCAAGTTGATAATCCGTCCAAAACTATATCTCGAATCATACCATTGCCTTTCACTATTCCTAAATTCAGATTTGAAAAGACTTGCATTAATATTGATGTTAAATCCATTTGAGAAAGATTTATCAATCATAATTTCGAGTCCAAGATTTCTTGCTAACCCATTGTCATTGAAGCTGAATAATTCATTGCCGAGACTATAGTCATAATCATTGATCGCAGGGAGATAGTTACCATACATCGCAAGATCTGCAAAGCTGTTTCTGAATAACCGGCTTAGAACAAATAGTTTATTCTCTATATTCTGCCACTTCCAGCTCAAAGAAAATGACAACATTTTCATTCTTGTAAGTTTTTCTCCCGGGCTGGCTTTCACTATAAGCTTATGAGCATTTGTAGAATATGAAGAATTAAAATCGAATGTATTATGACCCTGAACAAACCGTACAGACAAGTTTGGTTCAATACTCATGTTTCTGGTATAACTGTCAAACAAAGTACTGAGGGATATTCCGTAACTCAAGCCATTCAAGTTTGTGACTATTTTCCTGTAGCTGATATATGGTTCTATGTAGAATGATGGGTCCTCAAATTTCCTCAAACCCTGTTGAAATTTTTCTGCGACATAACTTGAATTTATTCCGGTCTTGAGAAAGCCACGCTCTGCATTGGGAGAAATAATCCATTCACCGGCATAACTCAGACGTAACTGTTTGAAGATTGAACTATCAATCTGATTGTCCAATACAAATAAATCAGGATCTGTTTTCGAGATACGATCATCACTTTTAAATGAAAAAACCAGGCTATGCTCCTGATTCTTTTCTTTGAAACGAAGACCCTGGATGCTAAACAGTGAATTGTATTCTATAATCTGAATATCCTTGAGTACTTCGGCTGAGCCTGTTTCTTCAAGTGCTCTCTTATGATTTAAACTGGATCCCAGAATACTGAAGGCAGTAATCTTTTCATTCAGTCTTCCTTCCATAAATATATCCTGGAATTTAATTGATTCACCATCAAAATCAACACCAAGGTCAGCAAGTATACCTACCGTAGAATATCTGCCATGTACCTTGAACTCAGATCTCTTTTGAGATTGGTAACCAAATTCCATCCCAAGCAAACCAAGTTTATAGAAATTTCTTCCTTTGGCACCAAATTCAAAGTCCATTATTCCTGATAATGCATTCACTTTTCCGGACGAAAGAGGCGCACCAAAAAAATTGAACTTGTTTATCACTTCAAAAGGTAATGCGAGTACACCTCCGGCACTTGAAGAAGTATAATCATCAAAGGTTCCTGCATTGCTGGTATGGTTGGGATTGACAATTTCAGCCCCATAGATTGTCCATTTTGTAGAAGAGGAAGGCAAACCCCGGTATATAATACCGTTGGCTTCATCATTTGAAGTAGAGATGCCGACGTGTCTGTATAATACCCGTGAGGGATCATCAAAAGTCGCTGCGAGCAATGCACTATTCTGATTTACGTGTAATTCGTTTTGTAAATAATTAAAGGAAGATTGTAAAGGAAGTGCCTTGATCATTACACCTTCTATTTCAGCCCTGACAGTATCTTTAATAAGCTGGGCACATACTGAAGAAGACATTATTACTCCATATATCAGGATCAAAATACGTTTCAAATCCCCAGCAAATTATTTATCATCTCCTGGTCCACAGATCCACCAGCAAAATCATCAAAGGTCTTTTCGGTTACCTTTATAATGTGATTAGCTATAAACGGGGCTCCTTCTTCAGCGCCCTGTTCAGGTGACTTGATACAACATTCCCACTCCATCACGGCCCAGCCATCAAATACGTACTGAGATAATTTGCTGAATATTGTTCCAAAATCAATTTCGCCGTCTCCAAGGGATCGAAATCGTCCAGCCCTGTTTTCCCATCCCTGGTATGCTCCATAAACACCCTGTTTTCCTGTAGGATTGAATTCTGCATCCTTTACATGGAATGCCTTGATCTTTTCAGCATAAAAATCAATAAATTGGATATAGTCCAGTTGTTGTAAAATGAAGTGACTCGGGTCATAAAGCAAACAAGCCCTTGGATGATGATTTACACGGTCAAGAAACATTTCATAACTGGTCCCGTCGTGTAAGTCTTCTCCGGGATGTACTTCAAAGCACAGGTCAACTCCTTGCCTGTCAAACTCATCCAGGATTGGTTTCCACCTCTTGGCCAGTTCATCGAATGCAGTTTCGACGAGACCAGGAGGACGTTGAGGCCAGGGATAAATATATGGCCAGGCCAATGCCCCTGAAAAGCTGGCATGTGCTTTAAGTCCTAACCTTTTGCTCGCCCTGGCAGCATTGGTGACCTGTTCGATCGCCCATACCGTTCTTTCTTCTGGTTTCCCGTGAACGGCTTGTGGCGCAAATGCATCAAACAATTCATTATAAGCAGGGTGAACGGCAACCAATTGTCCCTGGAGATGTGTTGAA
>JAHHJO010000275.1:0-5043 GCA_018680275.1 Bacteroidia bacterium | reverse complement strand
GTAAAATCCAGGGAAGATTCTCCGAATTGTTTGAGACGCACAATTGGAGAAGGGTATTGCAGGACATATGGATTTTGGTCTGCGATGTCAAGCAGAATTTTTTTCACCAATGCAGCGTCCGAACCATAGGCTACACCAATATTGATTTCAAACCTTACCTTATCGCTATAGTGGGTCCAGTTTATGACCTTATTGTTAACCAGTAAGTGGTTTGGAACAATTAAACTTATATTTTCCCTGGTTTCTACAATTGATGATCTTAATCCAATTTCTTTTATTGTTCCAACAGTGCCTTCAAATTCTAAGACATCACCTACGGAAACACTTCTTTCAAACAATAAAACAATTCCTGATATGAAATCATTAAATGTTTGTTGAAGGCCAAGGCCAATACCAACCAACAAGGCGGCTGCACCACCAAGGAGAAGCGTCATGTTAATGCCAATGGCATCAAGAGCCATCAGAATTGCAAAAACATATATGACATATTTGACAAGTTGATTGAAAGCAAACTGGGAGCCGACATCAATGCCTTTGTTTTTGTAAATATTATAAAGCACGACGTGTATGGAAATCCAGATTATTATCCTGGCGAATAAAATTATCAGGACAGCGTGAAGGATATTGGACACCTTGAAGCTTACCTGTACGTCATTAATGTTTCTTTCAAACAGGGTGAAGTCAAGGTTAAAGTTTTGCAGGATAAAGAGGGTAACAAGGGTATAAAACAAGAAACTGATCGTTTTTCCTAAAGAATCCTCTGTGGTTTTACTGAATATACTAGATCCCGATTTGTCATTACTACGCCTTAAAATGTAGTTTTTAACAATTATGCTGGTGATCACCAGATCCAAGAGCCTGGCCAGTTGTACCAGCAGGATTACCTTTAAAATAAGACTGAATTTCAGATCAAAACTATCGCCAGTATAAAAAGAGAAATCCAGCTTTAAAGTCAAGATAACAAGCAGGATAAATAAAACCAGGAAGGTCCAAAGCAAACCAGTTCTTAGGTTCTTCCTGTCTTTGACCGAAACGTGCTCTTCCTGATTTTCAAATCGGAAGAACTTTTTAAGAATAAACACATAACTATATGAAATAGCGCTGATGATCAGAATAACCAGGATTACCTGACCCAGAGTTATGTTTTGTCCTGCCAGGTTGAATATTATTGTAGAAAGAATTTCACGCATTTACAGGAAAGTTTAAATCTGTAGGTAAATTATATATTTTTCGTTGAAATACTCTTCATCATAAAACTTGCTGATTGGAATGACTTCAGCATCATATCCTTTTCCAAGATCTTTAATTTCATCCTCAACATTTCCCCCTTTTAAAGCGATCAATCCGTTGGGTATGAAATTTCTATGTGTTTTTGAAATCAGATGTTGTGATTGTGGGACCAGTCGTTCAAGTTTTGTAACAGCACGCGCAAGAACAAAGTCGAAAGTCATTTTGAGTTCTTCAGATCGTTTATGTCGGGCTAAACTGTTTTCAAGCCCAAGAGCCTCTATGACTTCATTAACGACCTTAATCTTCTTTGCTTTTCCATCTATCAACAGGAAATTACATTCAGGAAATAAAATGGCTAACGGAATTCCCGGAAACCCACCACCAGTGCCTAAGTCAAGAATACGAGTGCCTTCACTGAAATCAATAAAGTTTGCTATGCTCATACTATGTAATACATGATGCAGGTATAGGGCATTTATATCTTTTCTAGAGACAACATTAATCTTATCGTTCCAATCTTCGTAAAGCTTCTTCAACTGAAGAAACTGACTTTTTTGATTGTCAGTCAGCTGAGGAAAATATTTCAGAACAGTATTTTCGAAACTCAATTCCATGTGTTTTTCTTAGGGAACAATACAGCAAAGCTAAATATAGTATAGTAAACAGCTTGTAAAAAGTCGAAAACGATAAACAATAATACAGGAAGAGGCGAATTAAGTCTTTTTACAAGGGATTTAGCTACAGGTGTTACCAGGACCAACCTAACAAAAACGATGGTTAATGAAATGATTGGGTAATACACCAATAAAACAACAGTACCAAGATAGAATCCAATCTGGCTCAATGAGTACAGGGATAATAAGATGATATGATTAAGACGATACCTGTGGGCTGTAGAATAATGTCTCCTTTTCTGCCTGATGTAGTCTAACCAGGAGTCTGGGGGGAAGGTCTTCATGAATGATTCTTGAGTACAGCAGGCAATGGTATTCGAGGCATTTGCGCGACTGTTGATGCTCAGGTCATCATCTCCTCCGGCAATATCCAAATGCCTTTTAAGTACACCTGAGTTGAAGATTTCCTTATTTACAAGAAGGTTTCTTCCAACACCCATATATGGAATGCCTTTTATAGCTAGCGACAAATACTGGACAGCTGTTATAAAGGTTTCAAAATGACTCCACTTTGAGAGTAATTTAGAGCCGTATAGAGAGGGACTATAACCAAGAACAATTTTGGTTGTATCTTTTTTAACTGAATTCATCATGGATTTGATCCAGTCGGTTCCTTCAGAAACACAGTCTGCATCTGTGAGCAAAATCCAGTCATTAGCTGCCTTATTTAATGCTTCAATCAGGGCTTGTTTTTTGCCGGGTATATCCTTTTTTACATTAAAGAACTTAAGTCTTTTGAATTGAGAAGATAATTGTTCAAGAATATTTTCTGAGTTATCTGTAGAAAAGTCGTTAGCCACAATGACCTCAAAATCATTATAGTTTTGGCAGAGTAGATCAGGAAGATTTTTTTTGAGGTTCACATCTTCGTTTCTAGCACAAATAATGATGGAAACGGGAGGTAAAATGCTTCTGTCAGGCTGGTTTTCCTGGCAATTGTTCAGGTTGCGGAAGACTCTAAACCAAAAATAAATTTGGGCAAAGAAAGAAAAAATCACTATTGACCAAATAAGTTCAATCAACTGAAAAATTTCATGCAAACTAGATAAATTCTGACACATTTATTTTCATTATCCGGAACTATGAAATAGTGTGCGAAGAAGCGTGTGAAATGTAAATAATAAGACTAAGTCTCGTTAAATAGTTGAGACTCTGAACAATTTCATGTTTTTTTGACTTAACTTTTTGAATATTAATGGGTTAGAGAATTACGGCTTATTGAGCTACCTTCCTATGTACTTGTAAGCAACTAACCGTAAGCCGAATACATATTATAAAAATATTTAATGTATTTTTATCGATTGGAAATTTATGATAGAATGAGAAAACTCCTGTTATTCCTTGTTTTTATTCTTATTGCATTTGGGTTATCTGCCCAGATGAATATTAACGGACAGCTTTTGTATGGTAACGAATGGATAGATTATAACAAGGACTATCTGAAAGTATCGGTAGATCAGGATGGAATATATAAAATAACTTACCAGGATTTACTTGATAATGGCATTCCGGTTGATCAGATCTCAGGATCTGAACTACAGCTTTATCATTTTGGACAACAAACAGTCATATTTACCAGTTCTGATGGCCCCTGGGATTCATCTGATTATTTATTATTCTATGGAATCAGGAATAAGGGAGAGCTTGACAAACACTTGTATAAGAACTGGGAGGAAGAGCAGCTAAATCCTTATTATAGTCTTTTTACAGATAAGAGCAATTATTTCCTGACCTGGGAAGAAGGAAGTACGGATAACTCCCGGTTTGATGTTTTATCAAATGACCTGAGTGGAAATGTTCCACCTCCGACAGAGTTTTATATTCACAGGGAAAGACAAGTATTCAGTTCGAAGGCATGGGCTCCGACAGCACCGGAAGAACCTGATGCAGAATATTCCAATTTTATTGTTACGGAAGGATTTGGTAACAAGGTAGGACCATCACATATGGTCGAATTTTCAGTTTCTGATATCTACATATTTACCGGTATAAGGCCTCAGCTGAAGGTGCGTACAGGATCCAACAACCTATACAATCACATTATTAGTGTCTCCTTTAATGATCAATTACTTGAAGTTGATCCGTATTCCGGGAATCTGGTCAGAAATTATGAATATGAATTAAAACTGTCTGATTTAAAAAGCACCTCACTGCTGGAACTTGAAGGAAACAATGTCGCTGATAATATAATTGTTGCCTTTGCAGAATTAGAATACCCAAGACTTGCAAAAGCAGATGGTAAATCAGACTTCCCTCTAAGTTTTGTTACTAGAAACACAGAGAGGTATTATGAAATCGAGGAATTTGATGGAGGAAGTGAAAATTTGCTATTTGATATTGCCAACAACATAATGATTCCAGTAGAGTTTTCCGATGGTAAAGCAAAGTTCAAATATCCTTCTGGTTTTGGTTCGGATAATATTCTATTGATTAATAGTGATAAAGACCTTAAGTCACCACTAAGCCTGGAGGTCAAGTCATTCACTAATATAGATGGTCTAAACCCTGAGTTCCTGATTATCTCAAGCCAGGTCTTTAACAACACAACCGATCTTGGTGGAATTAATCCCCTTGTAGAATACGCAAATTACAGGGCTTCTGAAGCTGGTGGAGGATATTCAACCGGTATTGTAGAAGTAGAAAAGTTGTTCGACCAGTTTGGCTATGGCGCAGACAACCATAGTATCGCTTTGAAAAACTTTGCCATGTATGTCAGTGATATATGGCCTGACTTTGAAATGGCATTCTTAATTGGAAAAGGCTTATCATATATCAACAGGAATAAAAATACTACCGTGCAGTCTTTTGTTCCTTCTTTTGGAAAACCCGGATCGGACAATCTTATCTTTTCCAAAGATTCGTTTTCTTATCCTTATGTCGGTGTAGGAAGATTAGCCGCTCATAATTCTCAAGACATTATTAATTACTTGGACAAGGCAAGGCAACATGATAAAATCTTTGATGTTTCAGGAAGTACAATTGAAGAAAGGAAATGGCTAAAGAATATTCTACATTTAAGTGGCGGTGACCTGAGGATTCAGGATGCCATTTTCAATCACCTCCAGGAGATGAAGGACATCATTGAAAACAACAAGTTTGCCGGCAATGTAACAACCTTTAAGAAGACATCAACAGATCC